>JAYVVU010000407.1:0-6252 GCA_043786755.1 Actinomycetota bacterium | reverse complement strand
CTCGTTGGAGTTCGGTCAAGCCGCGACACAAACCGGAGATTTGTCGGGCTACTGCTTGAGGTACAGCCCGCCCAGAAAGCGGAAGCCGATGATCTTGTCGGTGTAGTCGCCGTTCTCGTCGCGGGCGAGAGCGATCGTGAACGCGTCGCCACCGGAGAACGCGCTGTACGGGTTTTCCGGTCCCGTGAGCAAGCGACCGTTCTCGCCATCCCACGTCAGCGTCCACGATTCACCGTCGCCGTTGCTCCAGATGAAGTTGTCGCCGTCTGCACTGATCGATCCGCCGTCGTAGTCGCCGACAAAGACACTGGTGTCGAGATTCGCCAACGTGCCGGGTCGCGGTGGGGCGTAACGCAGCGTCACACTCAACGGAACGTCGGCGAAGGCGAGTCGCCTGTGTAGCGCCTCTTGGAAGTAGTCGGGCTCCATCACGCCCACGAAATCTTCGGGCCAGTTGTCGCGGTCGAACCAATCGTTGCCGTTCGCTTCCAGCTCGAACTCGGGGTACGAGCGAAAGAGATGGTGGAAGAACTCGGTCTGCATCCACTGCGCGAAGTAGGTGCGACGCTCGACAGACGTATATGGGCCATCGCCGAGTTGCACCGGCTTGCGCACCACCCATAAATCGTCGCTGGTGAAGACTGGCGCGCCGGATGGATGCAGCCCCATGCCGCCAGTCACGAATGCTGTGTCGACCAACGAGCCCTCGGTCGGTACGTCACTTGGGTAGACCACCCACCACATGTCGGTTGCAGCGGTGACTTCAGCCGGCAGTGCCTCCCAGATCGGAGCAGTGTTCTCCACGCCTGCGATAGCGGCGCCACTGTTTCGCGCTGTTGCCACCGGAACGCATAGGTCGGGCAAGCGTTGGATGCCGAGGTCGACGATCAGGTTGTTGCCGGTGATACCGCGCACGTATTGGCGAAACGTCCACGTTGCCTGGTCGAACCACTCATCCGCATTGGCATCGAGTTCTTCGTTGAGCGTGAGGTGAACTTGCTTGCCGGTGAGGGCATCGAGTTCTTCCTCGGTCGTTGACTGCGTGCCCTCGCTGCAACCAACGAGTACAACAGTTAAGCGAATGTGATCTGGCTCGCGCTCGTCGCTCGCCAGCATTTGATCGGTGAACTCGTCGAGCATGCGCAAGCCGTAGTACGCGGTCGGCGAGCCGAGTTGCGCGCCGTGTGGTGAGTACGGCGTGTTGAACCACACGGGGTCGCCGATCGGGTACCGCTCCCACAACGTGTCGAGCAACTCTCGAGCGCCGAGGAAGTCGCTGGCGCGCAAGGCTTCTTCAGCGGCGAGATAAGTGAAGACTGCGGCTACCGCTGGTTGACCGAACGCTTCCTCGCCGCCGTATTCGTCGAAGAAGGCCTCGAGGTCGGCAGCTCTGTCGAACTCGCCCGGTTGCACCGTCGGCAAGGTTGTCGTGGTCGGCACGATCGTGATCTCGGGCGCTGTTGTCGACGCGCCGACAATCGTGGTCGCACCATCCGAATCCGAGTCGGAGGCGGGTGAACAAGCGACGACAAGCGCAGCGAGCGCAACGAGATGCGGAATGCGCTTCATGCTGCGGAGGTTAGATCGGATTGAAACTCTGAGCCGGGTAAGGGGGTTGAACCCTTGACCTACCGCTTACAAGGCGGTTGCTCTACCACTGAGCTAACCCGGCGACTATGACAAGCGAGTTTAAGGCCGCCCACTCAATCGAGGACGGCGAGTTCGCGCACTCTCGCGAGCAAGACGTCGATCGCCGGGGCGTTCAAGCCGCCTTGCGGGAAAATCACGTCGGCGTAGCGCTTGCTCGGCTCGATGAACTGTTCGTGGCTCGGGCGCACCGATTCCAGGTACTGGGCGATGATGCTGTCGGGCGTGCGGCCGCGCTCGGCCACGTCGCGCTGCAAGCGGCGAATGAAACGCAGGTCGGCATCGGTGTCGATGTACAGCTTGAGGTCGAAGCGATCGCGCAGATCCGGTTCGTACAACACCAAGATGCCCTCAACGACCACGATGCGCGCCGGCGGCAACATGCACACTTCGTCGGTGCGGTCGTAGATCGTGAAGTCATAGATCGGCACCGGCACTGGCTGGCCCTTGGCTAGCAAGTCGAGGTGCGCGTTCAGTAGCGGCCAGTCGAACGCATTGGGGTGGTCGTAGTTGAACTTGGCCCGTTCCTCGATCGGCAGGTGCGACAGCGACACGTAATACGAGTCGAGCTTGATCAGCGCCAGGCGCTCAACGCCCGCCAAGTCGGCCAAGCGCTCGCTGACAGTCGTCTTGCCGGAACACGTGCCGCCCGCAACACCAATCATGAAGGGGCGTCGCGACGGCATGCCGAGTCACGCTAGCCAGCACACTCATTTGGCGGTTCACCGATCGCCGCCACCGAACATACGTGCGATGCTTGGCAACTGCGGCGACAGTCGGGCAGGCTGTTGGCACCATGACTATTGATACCCCATCCGAATCGACCGAGCCCCAAGCTGAGGGACTCTCAGAACGAGAGCTAGCGATCATCGCTTTCGAGGCGAATTGGTTCACGCTCGACGAGGACCGCCACCTGGCTATCCGCGCGCGGTTCACGTGTTCGGTAGAGGAGTACAATCTGGAACTCAACCGGGTGATCGATCACCCGGCAGCGTTGGTCGCCGACCCGCTGGTGGTTCGCCGCCTGCGTCGTCAACGCGAGCGGCGCCGCCGGCAACTGATCGATGGCACGGCAGCCGGCGAACAGGGCTGAAACAAGTACCGGAGGGGTCACGATGAGCTACGACAACGCAGGTCGCACCACACGCCCACCAAGCCGCAGCAGCAGTTCCGCGCCGATGGGAAGCACGGTCGCGATCGTGGTGACCGCAGTCGCCGTATTGCTGGCTTTCTTCATCCTGCGCAAGGTCAACGACGACGGTGCGGCCAGCACGGTCGACCCAGGCACCATCGCGAGCGCCGCGACCACGATTCCTGGCGACACAACCTTCACGACCCTTCCATCAGTCACTGAGACCACCTCCGGCATCGTCAAGATCGGCACCTCGGTGCAGGTCGTCAACTGCAGCAATCAAGAAGGCGTTGCGCGCAATATGTCGAACGCCCTCGCCGCCGAAGGTTTCACGATGGTCGAACCCGACACCGGAACCATCGACTTGCCAGTGACCAAGATTCTCTACAACCCCGACGATCCGCTGGCGTTGCCAGTGGCGAACACGGTTGCGTTGCTGCTTGCTAACGCGGTCGTGGAATCGAGCGGACCTGTCGTGCCGACGCTGACGACTGGCACCTGGGCACCGGGCAGCAGCGTGATCGTGTTGCTCGGCGACGACATGGCGGGCAAGACGCTCGCGCAGATCGCTGGCGTCGAGCCGACCGGCACCACGCAGCCCGGTACTACAACCGTCTAGCTCTGCAACTCGCGCAGCAGCGCGCGCGCCGAATGTTCGATACACCACAACGGTTCGCGCATCGCGTGTTCCATGCCGTGGTCGGCTACTAACGAGTGATGGCGAATGCGATTCGCGACTTCTGGCAACGCGTCGCCAACAACGGCGGCGACCGGTCGATCAGCGGTGAGGCACATCGCTTGCACGCCGCCGATGACTTTGCCTTGAAAACTCTGTTCGTCGAGGAAGCCTTCGCCGGTGATCACCAACTCCGCTTGCAAGATGTGATCGTGCAGGTCGAGTTCGTCGGCAACAAGTTCGAAGCCGGGCTGTAGGCGACCGCCAAGCGCGACCAGTCCGCCCGCCAGTCCGCCCGCCGCGCCAGTGCCCGGCATGTCGCGCACATCGACGCCGTATTCCTGCTGATACATCTGCGCCAGCCGATTCAACCGGCCGCGCAACAGGTCGACCTGCGCGGGCGACGCGCCCTTCTGCGGTGCGAACACTGGCGCCGCGTCGACAAACAGCGTCTGCACGTCGCAGGCGACAAGCAGTTGCACGCTGTGCAGCCGATGCGGCGACGTGATCGCGCGCACGCAACCCAAGCCTCCGTCGGTCGTTGCAGAGCCGCCCAGGCAGACGACGATCTTGGTCGCGCCGAGATCGAGCGCCTGGTCGATCAGTTCGCCGGTGCCGGTCGTGCTCGCGGCGATCGCATCGTTGCCCTCGGCGCCGCCGACCAGCGTCAGCCCCGATGCCCGCGCCATTTCGATCACCGCCGTGCCGCGGTGATAGCGCCAAGCCGCTTCCACCAAGTCGCCCAGCGGACCGGTGACGAGGCTGGTGCGGTTGGCGCCGCCCAGTGCCTCGAGCGTGCCCTCGCCGCCGTCGGCGACGGGTAGCTGCTCGCACTCGTGCCCGAGCTCCCAACACGCCTGCGCGATGGCGTCGGCAACTTGCGCGCCAGTTGCGGTTCCCTTGAACTTGTCGACGGCCGCCAGCACCCGCATTCGGTCAGGCTATGTCTGTTCACGACTTTGGGCCGCCCGGTCTCGCGCCCCACGAGTCGGGTTGGGCGCGGAATTATGCCGCATGCGTCCGTTTTCGCGCCCACGGGCGCGAACCAGTGACAGCAGCGCCCTGTTTAGCGCCCAACGAATCGAAATCCCGACCGCGTCGGTAGCGTTTCGTGCATGGCCGTCACCGTTCGCATCCCCACCACCCTTCGCCCGATGACGGGCGGTGCTTCGCAAGTGCAGGTCGAGGGCACGGTGCTGATCGACGTCATCGAAAATCTCGAGGCTGCGCATCCCGGTTTCAAGGATCGCTTGCTCGATGAGTCGGGCGAGTTGCGCAAGTTCGTCAACCTGTTCGTCGCCGACGATGACGTGCGTTACCTCGCGGGTTTGCAAACAGCGGTGCCGGCCGGCGAAACGGTCAGCATCATCCCCGCCGTCGCAGGTGGCTGAAACTGGTAGTTAACGACACGTCGACCGTCGTACTGGTTGAAGGCGAGAGCGATCGCCTCGCCATCGAAGCCGCGGCCAAGCGCTGCGGTGTTGATCTGAACGGTGCTGGCGTTGAGGTCGTCGCCATGGGTGGCGCGACGAACGTCGGTCGCTTTGTCCGAACCTACGAAGGTGTTCGCCTCGCAGCACTTTGCGACTTTGGCGAGCGGCGCTTGTTCACCCGTCACTTCGAGCGCGGGCTCTTCGTGTGCGACCGTGACCTTGAGGATGAACTCATCCGCGCGCTGGGAACACAACGGGTCGAGCAGATCATCGAATCCGAGGGCGAGTTGCGATCCTTGCGCATCTTGCAGCAAATGCCGTTTCATCGCGATCGCAGCACGAGCGACCATCTGCACCGCTTCATCGGTTCACGAGCAGGGCGCAAGCATCGCTACGGCGCGCTATTGGCCAGCGCGCTGGAACCCGACGAACTACCGCGACCACTGCTCGATCTACTTGCGTATGTGAGCCAACCAAGCAGCTCGTTCAGACAAAGCTGAAGCTGGCGACCACATCGGTGAACCACTGAGGCGGATCCGCGTCAGAACCACTCGCCAAAAACGTCACAAACCAGTTTCCCTTGGCGAACCCGTGTTGGAAGATGTACCCGCCGTCGTACGTGCTCACGGTGATGCGCTCGTACACGCCGTCCACCGTCGACCAGTCATCACTCACGAGGGTGCCGTTACTGCGCTCGATGACCCCCGCCGTGGAGTTGTCGAATCCGCCCTGCACGGCGGCTTCATCCAGCGGCGCACCAAAGTCGAGTGCCGTCACAGTGAGATTGATATCTGAATCGATGACCCATCCCGTCCCAGTGATCGTTGCTCCGCCCAGTGGTATCGCAAGCGGTTCGACCTTGGGTGTCTGTGGAAGATCGAAGGCGAAGGCGTCCGTTGAAACGGCGAACGGAGTGTGATCGCCAGACTTCTTTGCATCCGAGTCGCCGATGCCGAGGAGGTAGTACGTCGAGCCAGCGACCACCGCGAAGAACGCTGCAATCGCAAGCTTTCGTTGCCAGCTCGGCTTGTTCGAGGTTGGCGGGGGGAGGACTTGCGGTTCATCGCTCATGAGTGACGAACGCTAGCGCGCTGCGAAAACGCGAAAGGTCCCGAGCTTGCGCCCGGGACCTTTCTCAGTTCGAATCGGAAAGAGCTGAACCCGAAGGATCAGTAATCTTCCATCCCGCCGCCGGGCATGCCACCGCCGCCGTTCGACTCGGGCTTGTCGGCAACAACTGCTTCGGTAGTCAGGAACAGCGCTGCGATCGAGGCTGCGTTCTGCAGCGCCGAGCGAGTCACCTTGGCAGCGTCGATGACGCCGAGCTTGACGAGATCCTCGTACACGCCGGTTGCAGCGTTGAG
>JAYVVU010000406.1:0-2684 GCA_043786755.1 Actinomycetota bacterium | reverse complement strand
CGGCCGACGAGCCAATCGTCGAATCCTGACACTGCACTACTAATGTCGGCGCTATGTCCGACATCGTCCAGTATCAAGTGCAAGGCCGCGTTGCAGTCATCACATTGAATCGTCCTGAGGCGCGCAACGCCATCAACGGCGATGTGGCTGAAGGCATGGAGGCCGCCATCGACAAGATGGAAGCCGACAACGAAGTGTGGGTCGGCATCATCACCGCCAACACCGAGGGGCAAGAACGCCCCGTCTTCTGCGCCGGCGCCGACTTGAAGGCGCTCAACTCCGGCCAAGCAGCGCAGCTGTACACGAAGAAGGGTGGCTTCGGCGGCTTCGTTTATCGCGATCGCAAGAAGCCGGTCATTGCCGCCGTCGACGGACTTGCGACGGCTGGCGGTTGCGAACTCGTGCTGGCCGCAGACCTGGTCGTGGCCACCACGCGCAGTGCCTTCGGGCTTGCCGAGGTGAAGCGCAACCTGATCGCTGGTGCCGGTGGCTTGTTCCGCTTGCCGCGCGCAATCGGCCAGGCAGCGGCGATGGAAGCAATCCTCACCGGCGAACCGATTCCTGCTGCTCGCGCCTACGAGTTGGGGCTGCTCAGTCGGCTGGTTGAACCCGGCCAGGCGATGGAAGCAGCGATGTCGCTAGCACTCAAGATCTGCGAAGCAGCGCCGCTCGCCGTGTGGGCGAGTCGCAAGGTTGTGCTTGCTGCGGCAACGGCCGACGACGAGACGCTGATCCGTATGACCAACGACGGCTTCGCAGAAGTATTCGCATCGGAAGACACCAAGGAAGGTCTGACCGCGTTCATCGAGAAGCGCCCGCCCAAGTGGCAGGGTCGCTAGCTACAGGGCCTTCGAGACCGTGATCTTGCGGGCCGTAATGCCCGCTCGCTCGTACAGGTTCTTCGTCGCCCGATCGCCGGGAAGCGCGAAGCCTTCAATCACCCTGCAACCGCGACCGCGCGCCTCTTCGATTGCGGCTTCCAATAACCAATCACCGAAGCCGATCTCGCGCGCTTCTGGCTCGACGTAGACCTGCATCACGCGTGCTGTGTCGCCGATGATCGCCAGCTCGAGGTAGCCCAGGACCACGTCGTCGATTGTGCTGACCCACACCGGGCGATCGGCGTTCCCGACGAACGCACCCCACTCCCCCACAGCTTCGCGCTCGGCGAGATGCGCTGGCCCACCGCGTTGATCGAGTAAACCGGCACGAGCATCGCGCTCTAGTTGTGCGACGGCCGCGACATCGTCGATTGCCAGCCGACGAGTGGCCTGTTCCATCATGCGTCGATCAGCTGATCGATCTTCGCTAACACGGTGCGCCGAGCGCGCTGGCTTTGCTCGTACACACGAATCATCGCGAGCTCGGAAGCAGGAAACTTGGCGAGCAACTGGACCAGTCGATCGGCCGGCAAGTCGTCGTAGCCATCGAACGGGGCCGGCGACTGCACTTCGGCATCGGCGACCTCGGTGACGCCCGGAGTGCTCGCTTCGGCCAGCTTGCGTTTCACTTCTGCGCGTCCGTATTTCACCGACATCTCGCCTACCCAACGCGCAACACGCACACGATCTTCGACTTCGCGACGACCGGACGAAACCAAACCCGGAAGATCGTCGCGTAATCGACGCAGCAAACCGACCGGCGCGAACACCGCGATGTCGAGCACCCTGTCGCGGAGTGAGCGCTGATCGGTCATGGTGTTCGGTTCAGCGGAAGATCGGGCACTCGTCGTCGCCCACTGGGCACACCGGAGCACCCTGGCGCACGAGCAGGAAGCAGGAAGGGCACAACTCTTCATCGGCGCGCTTTGGCTGAATGCGGTCGGCTGCTTCGCCACGCTCTTCGGGCCCTTCATCTTCGTTCTCGTCTTCGTCGTCGGTGGCGACCATGCGATCCTTCAGGATCGTGTCGAGGTCGGCTTCGACGTCGTCGGGGGCCGGCGTCTCGTCGTCGTCCTCGTCGTCCTCGGCGACCACCGCGCGACGCACCGGACCGCTGGTGTCGTCTTCCTCTTCCTCGTCCTCATCGGCGACAACGAACTCGTCGTCGAGCGCTACGAAGTCGTCGTCGACCTCGAGCACGTCGCCTTCGAGTGCGTCCTCGTCGAGTGCATCCGGGTCGAGTTCGACATCGGCATCTTCGTCCTCGTCAACCTCATCGACCTCGTCGACGGGCAAATCGGTTTCGTCGTCGGCATCGTCGGCGCGCTTCTTGTCGGCGGGGGCCTTCGCACCGGCCTTCTTGGCAGCCGGCTTCTCGGCCTTCTTGGCGGCGGGCTTGGCAGCTGCCTTCTCTGGCTTCTTGGCGGCGGACTTAGCGGCCGCTGCTGTGCTTTTGCTGGCTGCTTGCTTCTTGTCGACTTTCTTCTCGGTCTTCTTGTCGGGCTGCTTCTCAGGCTTTTTCGCCATCATCGATCCTTGTCCGTGACCTGGTTATGTCACCCCGCGAGGCCCGGATGATACGGCGGGCACCGTCAGAGGTTGCTTACCCCCTATGTGACAGCCGTCACATGGGGTTCAAAACCACCGTGCTCATGTCGGCCCCCGACGTGCTTGGGCACGCCGCTCGCTCTCTAAGCGTTCGAGTTCGGGGGCTTCGGTGGTGAGATGTGTCATCGCCGAAGCGACGGCCCGGTGGCCAGCCTGCTCGGCGATCAGGCGATGCATTTCGAGCACGATGCGCCG
>JAYVVU010000405.1:0-2700 GCA_043786755.1 Actinomycetota bacterium | reverse complement strand
TGCAACTTGGGCGTCGGTGAACTCGAACGTCACGTAATGCACAGCGGCGGTGATGTGATCACGCGTTAGCTGCTCCGCGTGTTCGGCGCGGACGACGCCCCGGACGGTGTCGCCTCCGGGCAAACGGAACAGGAGTGAGCTTTCGATGCCGACCAGCTTGGGCAACCATTCGCGCATCTGATCATCGGAGGTGAGTTCGATGAACAACGTTGCGCACAACTGGCCTGGCTCTGGAATGAGTGGGTTATACGCGTCGAGTTCTTGCTGAATGCCTTCGTCAGTGAAGATGCGCTCGACGCGAGCCATCTCCTGAATTTGATACCGCATCGTCTCGCGGCTCTCGAACATCACTGAGACGACGGTTCCCACCGCAGCTCGGCGTACACGCTTCAATTCGATGACCTTCGCGCGCAAGTCGGCGCGTTCGTTCTCGTATGCGCGCACATCGGCGATGTCGGTGAGGGTCAGTTTGCGCATGGGGGTTATCTCTTTGCTCGGGGTCTTGCTCGGGTCGGCGGTTCTTCTTCGCGGATGCCATAGGCGCGAGCGATCAATTGCAACGGGTGCAAGGGTTCTTCACCGGTCTGCTCGTTGATCGCCGTGTTGGCCAGGTGGCAATCACCCGCAACCACGTCGCCGGCGGCGCGATTGATCTCGTCGGCAAGCTTGCGTGCGATCGGAACGCTGATGTCCGCGTTCTCGGCACGCAGTCCCCACATGCCATCGATGCCGCTGCACTGCTGCACCAACTTGACCTTGGCACCGGTCAGCTTCAACAGGTCGCGACTCTTCAGGCCGATGTTCTGCGCCTTGAGGTGACAAGGCGTGTGGTACGTGATCGTGCCAGGGATGTCGCCGTCGAATTCAAGGTCGAGGCTGGTGGCCTCCGCCTTGTGTACCTTCATGAGGTACTCAGATGCGTCGTAAGTGCGGGAAGCGACCAACTCGGCGTCGGGCCCACCGACGTAGTCGATGTAATCCTTCTTCAGGATGTAGCCACACGTCGGTTGCGGAACCACGATGTCTTGGCCCTTGCGCGCGGCAGCGGCCAGCACTGCGACGTTCTTCTTCGCAACCTTGGTGAACTGCTTGACATCGCCGCTATGCAACCACGGCGCACCACAGCAGGTGGCGCCGTGGACCAATGAGCACTCGATGCCGTTTCGTTCGTAGACCTTCACGAGATCGTGCCCGATCTGTGGTTGCTGATATTCGACGAGGCACGTCGGGAACACCGCCACCCGACCCTGGCGTTTGGCGATGCGCACCTTCGGGCGCTGCTTGAACCAGGTGGTGAATCGTTGGCGCGCATACGGCGGCAGCAACCGAACACTTGAGACGCCGGTGGTCTTCTCCATCACCTTGCGCACGACTGAGCCGCGTTTGGCGCCAAGCACTTTGTTGGCCAGCGGCGCAGCCTTGGTGGCTGCCTTGCCCATCAGGTCGGTGCGGCCAAGCACGCCGTCGGTGACACGGCTGCGCAGCGAGACCTGCTTGGTCGCGTGGCGCGTTGCGTCGGCGCGCAGCATCAGTCGCGGAAAGTCGATCGCCCACTCGTGCATCTCGGGTGTGTAAGGGCAGTTGACATAGCAGAGCTTGCACTGGAAGCACTCGCTGACAACTTGGTCTTGCTGCGCGGGAGTCAAGCGGCCTGCGTCTTGATCGTCGTGACGATCGATCATCTCGAACAACGTCGGAAACGACGTACAGAACTTGAAGCACAAACGACAGCCGTGGCACAGATCAAACACGCGCGTCATTTCGCCGCGCAGATCGGCCTCGTCGAAATACGACGGATGTTTAGGGTCGTAGGTGATCGTCATGGCAAGGGGGTGCAAGCGAGGACATCTGATTCGCGAACGTGTGGAGGCCCACCCAGCGCGGGCGGCCTCCACCCATCAGCGAAGTTGACCAGCGAAAACGTCTATAGCGCTTCGAGGCCCTGGCCGAAACGACCGGCGTGGCTCTTCTCGGCGCGGGCAAGCGTCTCGAACCAATCGGCGACTTCGTTGAGGCCTTCTTCGCGAGCGGTCTTAGCGAAGCCCGGGTACATCTGCGTGTACTCGTAGGTCTCGCCTGCAATGGACGAGCGGAAGTTGTCGGCGGTGTCACCGATCGGCTCGCCTGTTGCCGGGTCGCCGACTTGTGCGAGGTAGTCAAGATGGCCGTGCGCGTGCCCGGTCTCGCCCTCGGCGACCGAACGGAACAGCGCCGCTGCATCGGGGTAACCCTCGATGTCGGCCTTCTGTGCAAACCACATGTAACGGCGGTTGGCCTGGCTCTCGCCGGCAAACGCTTCCTTCAAGTTGTCGTGGGTCTTGCTGCCATGGAGGCTCATTGCTTACTTCCTTTGCTAGTTGATTTCTTCGTGTTGGACTGTTGACACGTGGCGCAGAGACCGCCGAAGACGATCCGTGCGCGGTCGGCTTGAAAGCCGTCGAGGTTTCGGACTTGCAGTCGATCAAGATCGTCGACGTACACGTCGTGCAGCTCGCCACAACGATCGCATTGCGCGTGATGATGATCGCTCACGTTGGGATCGAAACGGGTCGAGCCGCCCGCCGATTGCAGAACCTGCAGCTCGCCCATCGCGGCAAGGTCGTTCAGGGTTTGGTAGACCGTTCGCAACGAGATGCCGGGCATCAGCGCGCTGGCAGTCGCGTACAACGCTTCTACGGTCGGATGCGTCCCGTTGTCGTG
>JAYVVU010000404.1:0-6304 GCA_043786755.1 Actinomycetota bacterium | reverse complement strand
AGGCGCCGATCAGGAAGGCGACGAGTACGTAAACCTCGACGTTGGGCTGGAAGCGCCACGGATCCGCGAACGGAACGGCGGCCAACATCAGGTCACTCTACGAAGAACTGGAAGGTACACAACGCCGCGGTGTACACGCCGATCGCAAGACCGAGCCCGATGTAGAACATCACGCCGAACAACTTGCTGTCGTACTTGAGGTGCATGAAGACGAGCAAGATCACGAAGAACTTGATCGTCATCAGGATGAGCAACAGAGGAGTCGCGAACGAACCGAAATCGATCCAGTAGGTCGAGGTCTCGAGCGCGGTGAATACCGCCAGCACGATCGCCGTCCAGATGAAATACCGGTTGGTTGGGTGATCGTGTGCTTCGAGGTGCTCTGCGTGGTCGCTCATCGGCGTGTCCTTCTCATAAAGGGTCCTCAGGCCGGAATCAGATAGACGAGGGTGAAGATGACGACCCAGACAACGTCGACAAAGTGCCAGTAGAGGCCGACCATCTCGACCACTTCCGCTTTGTCGCCGGTGACACGGCCACGCGAAATGATTGCGACCAACGCCAGCAGCATCATCACGCCGATACTGACGTGCACACCGTGGAAGCCGGTGAGGGTGAAGAAGCTGCTCGAGAACAGGCTGGTGGTGAAGCCAAGGCCTTCCTTGTAGAACGCGGTGAACTCGTAGACCTGGCCACCGACGAACAGCGAGCCGAGCAAAGCGGTAACGGTCAGCCACAACTTCGTATTGCGATCGTCCTTCGCTTTGGCGGCGTTTACGGCCAACACCATGGTGAGCGAGCTCATCAGCAGCACGAAGCTGCTGACCGAGGTCAGGGGTATATCGAACACCTGCGCCGGCCCGGGGCTGCCCTCGTGGCGGCCGCGGTAGAGCATGTAGGTGCTGATCAGGCCACCGAACAGCAAGCACTCGCTGCCGAGGAACATCCACATGGCCAGCTTGTTGTTGCTCAGGCCGGTGGTCGTGCCATGTCCTGGAACTACATGCCCTGGAGCGTGGGTCGGGGCGTGGGATTCGTGCACTGCGGCGTCAGCCAACGGAAGCCAACTCCTTCGGTGAGTCGCCGCCAGCAACAGGCGGTGGCCCGGCGGCCGGTGGGTCGTATTCGTCGTCGCCGGCAACCGACGGCTCGAGCACCCAACCGAAGGCGGCGAGCAGCAAGATCACCGTGCCGACGATCGAAAGCATCAGGTTGAAGATGACGCCGTAGGCGATGACCGGCAGCGCAAACGCCAGCACGATCGGCCAGTACGACGGCGACGGCAAATGCATGTGCTCGTCGGGCTTGGCGTTCAGTTCTGCTTGAACTTCTTCCGCAGTCTTCACACGCACGAGGCGGGAACCGCCGTCTTCGTCGACCTCTTCGTACTTGCGATGGAAGAACTCGTCGAGCGCGTGCACGGTCGGGATCACATCGAAGTTGTGTTCCTTCGGCGGGCTAGTTGTCAGCCACTCAAGTGTGCGTGCGTCCCACGGATCGAGCGGTGCCTTCTCGCCCTTGCGGGTCGTGCGGAACACGTTGATCACGAACAGCAACACGCCGGTGGCGATCGTGAACGCGCCAAGCGAAGCGATGCGGTTCCAGAACCCAAGGTTGAAGAACCCGTCGCCGGTGAGCTTGTCGGGCCACACGACCATGCGCCGCGGCTGGCCTTGCATGCCGAGGATGTGCATCGGACCGAACGTCAGGTTGACACCGATGAACATCATCCAGAAGTTCCACTTGCCGAGCTTCTCGTTCAGCATCTTGCCGAACATCTTCGGCCACCAGTAGTAGAAGCCCGCGAAGATTCCCATCACGCCACCGCCGACGATCACGTAGTGGAAGTGAGCGACGATGTGATACGTGTCGGTCTGCTGTGTGTCGGCCGGCGCGGCGGCGTGGGTGACGCCCGACAAGCCGCCGATGGTGAACAGCACGATCGTGCCGATGGCGAAGTTCATTGCGGTCGTGAACCACAACTTGCCGCCCCACAAGGTGAGCGTCCAGTTGCAGATCTTCACGCCCGTCGGGATCGCGATCAGCATCGTCGAGACCGAGAACACGGCAACGCTCACCGGACCGAGGCCGCTAGCGAACATGTGGTGAGCCCACACACCCCAACCGAGGAAACCAATGGCAGCACCGGAGAAGACGACGAACTTGTAACCGAACAACGGCTTGCGAGCAAACGTCGGCAGCACCTCAGAGATGATGCCGAAACTGGGCAGAATCAGGATGTACACCTCGGGGTGTCCGAAAATCCAAAACAAGTGTTGCCACAGCAATGGGTCGGCACCCTGTTCAACATCAAAGAACGCAGCGCCGAAGTTGCGCTGGAAGCTGAGCAAGAACAAGGCGACGGTGATGACCGGAATCGCGAACAGCAGCAGGAACTGAACGACCAACTGCATCCACGCGAATACCGGCATGCGCATCAGCGTCATTCCAGGGGCACGCATGTTGATGACGGTCACGATCAGGTTGATGGCACCAATCAGCGAAGCGATACCCGTGATCTGCAGACCGAGCACCCAGAAGTCGACGCCATGACTTGGCGAGAACAGCGAGCTTGAGTTCGGCGAGTACATGAACCAGCCGCCGTCGGGAGCACCGCCGAGAACCCACGACGAGTTCAAGAAGATGCCGCCGAACAAGAACAGCCAGAAGCCGAGCGCGTTCATGCGTGGGAAGGCGACGTCGCGAGCGCCGACCTGCAACGGCAGGAAGTAGTTAGCGAACGCAGCCGCCATCGGCATCACGAACAAGAACACCATCGTGGTGGCGTGCATCGTGAACATCTCGTTGTACAAGCCCGCGCTGAGCACCGTGTTGTCGGGCGCAGCCAACTGCAAACGAATCAGTAGCGCTTCGCAACCGCCGAGCAAGAAGAAGAACATTGCGACGGCGCCGTACATGATGCCGAGTTTTTTGTGGTCGACGGTGAACACCCACGACTTCCAACCCTTAGTCGCGAGCGGACGACGGAAGATGCCGAGCGCAACACTCGGTGTCACTGGTGCGCTGGCCGGATCGCCGGAACGAAGTTCGAGGGTTGTCATCTCGTGTTTCCCTTATTTCCGCTCGAGTAGGAAGGCAATGAGCTGATCGATCTGGTCTTCGGTGAGGTTCCGATTCGGCATGCCGCGCGTCTTGCCGTCGGTGGAATCGAGCTTGTCTGGGTCGGCGTAGTTCGGCTTCATCGCCGCCGGATCGCGCAGCCAGTCGCGCAATGTCGCCTCCGAGAAACACACCGGCTTGGTGGCATCGGCCGGAGTATTCATCCACACACCCTGCAGGTACAGCGCACCGAAGTCTTCCGGCGACGCGTTCCACAGCTGCTCGCGGCACTCGTCGGTGAGTAGATCGAACGTCCAGCCAGCGATCGCGGTGCGAGTCATCAGGTTGGTGAGGTTCGGTGCAGCACCGGAGACAACGTAAAGGTCGGGCTCAGCGAGCACAGGGGTGCCGTCGCTCGCTGTCAGGCCGTTGATCTGGTGACACGTAGCGCAGCTGCCGATGAAGGTCTGCTGGCCGGTGGCGGCTAGTGAGCCTTCCGTTGGCGCGGTGTACGCCTCGAGTTGATTGTCGACCCACGTCTGAAAGTCGGCCGTGCTGAGCGCGACCGCGGCCTGGCGCATACGCGCATGGCTGAGCCCGCAAAACTCGGTGCACTGACCGACGTAGATGCCGGGTTCGTCGGCTTGCATGCGCAGGGTCTGCAAGCGACCGGGCACCGCATCGCGCTTGCCGTTCAGCGCAGGAATCCAGAAGCTGTGAATCACGTCGCGACTAGTGATACGCAACAGCACCGGCGTATCGGCCGGGATGACGAGTTCGCCGGAGGTGACGATGGGCTCGGTGATCTCGACGCCGCCGCACGTGCCGGAGTAGTCGTACTCCCACCACCACTGCTGGCCGGTGACGTTGATCACGCACTCATTCGACTTGTCGTCAAGTTCGAACACTGCAGCGACGGTCGGGATCGCGACGCCGACGAGGATGATCGCCGGAATGATCGTGAGCAGAACTTCCAGCCACGTCTTGCCATGCGTCTGCTTCGGCATCTCCTGGCCACGGTCCTTGAACCGCAAGATCGAGTAGCCAATCGCGGCGAACACGATGAGGCCCACAACGCCGGCGACGTAGAACAGCGGACGCTGTAGGTCGTCGATGGTTCGCGCGTTCGGACCCTTGGGCTTGAACGTGTCTTGCGGCGCGTCTTCCGCGCAACCGGCGAGCACAACTGCGGCCGCGACCGCAACCGCAGAGAGTCGTCTGCGTCGTGCACTACTCAGTGTCAGAACTGTCATGGCACCACGATCTTGATTGAAGCGCCATCGACACCGGGAACGATGAATTCGAGGGGGGTGCTGCTGGCGGCGTTGGTCTTAGGAATCTCGAAACCGAGGTAAGCGGACTTGCCCGGGTGCACGGCGGTGGTACACGACACTGCTTCGGGTTGGTCGGGGAACGTACCGAAGCGGCCGGTGAGGCGTTGTGCTTCGCCGCTGTCGTTGTGGAAGATGATGCCGAGGCGCGCGCTGCGCGGTACGACGAGCTCGTGGTACTCGATGTCGGGCATGCCGTTGACCAACGCGATGAGGTCGCCATCTTCTTGCAGGTAGACATTGGCGACAACGCTGCTCTTCAGCGACACATCTTGCGATGCGTCCTCGTCGACTTCTTCTTCGCCACCTTCTAGGCAGAGGGCCTTCTGGCTTGGGTCGTCGATCACCGGGTGGGGGTGAATTGTCCGCTGACCATTGATGGCCGACGCAACGCCGACGCCCATCAGCGCAACAGCACCCACGGTGCAGATTGCTGCGATGGTGCGCTTGGAGGTGCGCCCACCAGCGAACAGAAAGCCGCCGGTGATGATGAGCGCACCGATGACGACGAAGATCCAGCGCCCGGCATCCGGGGTGGCGGTCAGCATCACGCGCGAGAACGCATAGATAACAGCGCCAGCACCAATGGTGCCGAGAATCGGGAACTCGAGCGCGTTCAGCATGCGGCTACGGACGTTGGCGTTGTACTTGCCATCCGCGCTCGCCCGCTCGCTCCACGCCTGCACCATCCACTCGACGATGGCGGCGAGCAGCACTACAACAGAGACCTTGAACACGACCGGCTTGCTGACGGCACCGACGACCAAACCACCAACACCGATAGCCGCACCGAGCGGCCACATGCTGCGACTCGCCGGCGGCTGCGCGGCGGCTGACGTGTGCTCGACGCCCTGCTGCATGCTCGGCGTGTTGCCGTCGCGAGTGAACATGTTGATGGCGGCAAGGAATCCGAAAACGATGACGGCCGTGACAAGACCGACGGTGCCCATCAGGCCACGCGAACCGCCCTCAGACGCGGCGAAGACAATGGCGGCGACGAGCGACATCGCCGTCGCGCCCAAGAACATCTTCGATCCGGTGGTGAACATCGGTTCTCCGTTACTTCGTCACGTAAATCACGAACCACAACATCGCGAACGCGAAGCTGAGGAAGTACCAATACAAAGCGTGTGCCGTTACGAGCTCGAAGTCGGTGCTGCGGCCGCCCAGGTAACGGTATGCCGTGATTGCGCTGAACAACGCGCCGGCGATGAACAACACGACCATCGCACCAGTCATGGCGTAGAACATGGTGTTGAACGTGCCGCCAACGGCCGGCACATGCATGCGTTCGTAGATGTTGACTTGCGCGTTGATCACGGCGACTGCAAGCAGCGCGATGAGCCACAGCGCCACACCGGCGTGAACACGATCGCCACGCTTGGCCGAATAAACGGCCCACTGAGCGAAGATCGCGATCGGCAACATTGCGCACAACATCACGTTCACGGGCACCATCGGCACGCTGACGCCGTCGGGGAGCCAGTGACCGGTCGCCGACAACGACTCGTCGCGCAAGCGCAGGTACAAGGCGAACATGCCGCCGAACAACGCAGCCAACGCGGCGCACGCGACAGCGGTGCCGACCAGCACTTGCCGGCGTGGGGCCGGCGCAGGGGCAGCGGGAAGTGCGTGCATCAGCTACTGCTCCGATCGGCGACACGCAGGTCGAGCAACGGCTCGGCCGACGAAATGATGTGTGCAACTGGGAAGTTGTCGGCAGGCGCCGGTGACTCTGCGGCCCACTCGAGCGTGTGACCCGACCACGGATCTTGACTAGCCGTGGCGGCGCCGCGGAACGACTTGACCGCAAGTGCGACGAAGGCAAGCGCCGACAGCGTGACCAGCGCGAGGCCGACCGTGCTGAGTGTGTTCCAGAGGCTCGGGCTACCGCTGTAGTCGAAGTTGACGAT
>JAYVVU010000403.1:0-6304 GCA_043786755.1 Actinomycetota bacterium | reverse complement strand
TGCGTCGGTTGAAACCCAGGCTGCTGCGGCGGCCAGTTACCTGGCGGCGGCGTTTGTCCGGGAGGCGGCGGTGGCGGAAAGTTGTCGTTGGATCCCATGAGGCGAGAGCTTAGGTGGTCGGCGCGCCCTAGGTCGAAATGCCAAATTTCATGGTCTCGAGGAGGTACAGAGCGGAGGATTGGATCGCGGCTAGATCGCCCGTGTCTTGCATTCTGATTCCGATCACAAGCGGCGGCTCGGCGATTTGCACGCTTAACAAAACCTTCGTGCCCAAGTTGTCGATACCACAGCCCGTCAGCGAAATGCGCACGGCCTGACCAAGTGTGGTCGTAATGGTCTCTCGCAAGCGGTCCTTGCAGACACTTTCGTTCGGCTCCATGAACGACAGCACCTGCGCGACCTCGCTGCCGATGTCGGGGCCGACCGCCACGATCAGCACACCGAAGGTGGTGTTGTCGGCGTAGTACTTCTTCAGGTTGTTGGAGGCTGTGATGCGCGGGACGGTGAATCCGCCCGCTGCGATCGAGGGGGCTGTCTCGCGCTCGAGGTTGCCGGCCAAGTTGACCGAGAAGGTGCCAGTGTCGTCGGTGATCGCGATGATCGCATCGCTGACCGGCAGCGTTGTTGCGCCGTCGCCCACCAGCGTCGTGACCGCGCCGACGGGCGCAAGTGTGAGCGCCGGAGTGCGGTCGCCGCCGGCAACGCTGAACAGCAACGCCACGATCCCACCGATTACGACGAGGGCCACCGCGACGATCACGATCAACCCGCTGTTATTCGACTTCATCACCAGCGGCGTTGGCGCATACCCCTGCCGCGGCGAGCGGACCGACCCGTGATTTGCCATCGCCCGAGGTTAGATGCTGCGTGTCGTTTCGGGACCGCGTGTCATGCGGACTTGCGGCGACGAACTTCGGCGGTTATGGCTGGAACGACGGCGTGCAGGTCGCCAATGACGGCATAGTCGGCTTTGGTCACCATGTTGGCTTCCGGGTCGGTGTTGATCGCGAGAATCTTCTTCGACGCCATCGCACCGACCCAATGTTGAATCGCTCCCGAGATACCGCACGCCATATAGAGGTCGGGCGCGATACGTGTTCCAGTTTGGCCAACCTGGTCAGTGTGATTGCGCCAACCGTTGTTGGTGACCGCTCGCGAGCAGCCCACTACCCCGCCGAGCAACCCCGCGAGTTCCTCCAGTGGAGCGAAGCCTTCCGGCGATCCAACACCGCGGCCGCCACCAACCACCAACGGCGCGGTCGACAGCGTGACACCGGCAGCGCGCTCGACGCGCTCGGCGACAACGGTGCGCGCCAGCGTCGCGTCGAGATCGACCGACATCGACGCAACCGTGCCCGCGGCCGTGCTCGGCTTCGCCTCGAACGCGTGTGGGGTGACGGTCAGCAACTTCACCGGCGCGGTCAGCGTGCAACTCTCCAGCAGCGAACCACCCCAACGCGATCGCGTCAGCGACCACGTGTCGCCACCCGCGGCGTCTATGGCGGTGCAGTTGACGACCAACGGCGCACCCAACCGTGCCGCCGCCTGCGCCATGACTTCGTTGCCGCGATCGGTGCCACACGCGACGACCGCTACGGGTTGCAGCGCGCGAGTCGCCTGCGCAATCGCCTCGCCCCATGCTTCGGGTCCGTAGTCGGCGAGCAGTGCGTGGTGCACCTGGTGCACCGTCGCGGCACCGTGCGCTGCCAGATCGGCAACCACACCATCCGCTGCGACACCAAGCGTGATTGCGGCGACATCGCCGTCGATCTCGCGTGCGGCGGTCAACGCTTCCAGCGACGCCGGTGCGAGTTTGCCGCGATCGTGTTCGATCAGTACCAGGACGGTCACTTGAGCAACCCCAGTTCTTGCAGCAGGTCGACAACGGCCGAGGCCGCGTCGGGCCCGTTGCCGAGCACGATCGTGTTGCTCTTCTGCTCGGCCGTCTGCACCAGCGTGATCATGTGCTGTCCGCCGGCCGCAGCCGAGGGAGTCGCCGAGTCAACCGCAACTTTCTTGGATGCCAGTCGACCTTTCAGCGTTGGGTAACGCGGCAGGTTGATTCCTTCCTTGACTCCAAGTACCGCCGGCATGGGCACGTGATACACCTCAACACCCGCATCGGTTTCGCGACGCGCATGCACGTTCGCGCTCTCAATCGTGATCCCTTTGATGCCGTTGACCATCGGCCGCGCCAAGGCGTGAGCAACGCGGACACCAATCTGGAAATTGCCGGAATCGGCGGACTCGTTGCCGAACAGAATCAGGTCGAACGCGCCATCGGCCGCTTCGACGCCCCGAATCGCTGCCGCGATTGCAGCGGCCGTCCGTTCCGGATCCCAATCGTTTTCTGCGATTGGCAGCAGCACGCATTTGTTGATTCCGATGCTCGCCGCGTAGCGCAATTGCTCCTCGGCCTCAACTGGGCCAAGCGTCAGCACCGTCGACTCGCCTCCGTGAGCTTCGACCAAACGCACGGCCTCCTCCACAGCGCACTCCTCGTGCGGACTGGTAGTGAACGCCAAATATGCGGAGTCGACTGCCTGACCATCGGCCGTGATGTTGATCTTGGCCCCTGGCGCGGGCACTCGCTTTACGCAGACGAGAACGCGCATCCGTTAGCTCTTCATCCGCGCGTCGGTCGGATCGAACAGCGGCGTCGCGTCGGCGCGCTCGACCGTGACTGGGTACAGCTCGTTCATGTACATCACCTGCAGCTTGGTGCCGACGACAGCGTGCTGCGGCGGCAGGTACGCGAGCAACAGGTACTTACCAACCGACGGCCCAGCACCAGCGGTCGTGACGCGCGAGACGCGACCCTTGGCGTCGACGATGCGGTCGCCGGCGAGCGTAAGGATCGGCTCGTTACCACCGGTCGGGAAGCGGTCGAAGCCCGCTGCGCACTTCTGCGAATCCATCGAGAGCGTGCACATCGTCGCCGCCGGTCCGCCATCCTCGGCAGCCTTGCGCGCCTTCATGTAGGCGTCCTTGCCGATGAAGTCAACGCTCTTCACCTTCGGACGCGCGAGACCGGCCTCGACGGGGTCGTACTCGCTCTCCAGCTCGGCGGCCATCAGGCGATAGCCCTTCTCGATGCGGCCCGTCACGGCGTACACACCGATGCCGACCGGAATGATTTCGTGCTCTTTGCCGACAGCGGCGACCGCGTCCCACAGCGTGAGGCCGTGTTCCATGCGGGTGTAGATCTCCCACCCGTTCTCGCCGACGTAGCTGATGCGGAACATCGTGCACGGCACGCCGGCGATCAACACGTCGCGCACTGCGCCGTATGGGAAGCCGGCTTGCGACAGGTCGTACGCCGCCGTCGTGTTGTCGGTGACGATCTTGGCCATTGTGGCGGCCGCATTCGGTCCCCACACGCCGAGCGTGCAGATGCCCTGCGAACGATCCGTGAACGTGACCTCGCCTTCCGTCTTGCCGCGGGTCTCGTTGAACTCGTTCATGTACTTGCGGAACCAGTAGTTATCGCGACCACCATCGAACGCGCCAGTGATCACTCGGAAGTGGTTCTGGCCAAGACGCTGGATGGTGAGGTCGCCACGGAAACCACCGTGCGGTGTGAGCAGCGGTGTGTAGATGCTGCGACCGACGGCGACATCGACGTTGTTAACGGTCACGTAGTTCAAGAAGGCACAGGCACCAGGGCCTTCGAAGTCGAACTCGTTGAAGGCGGTGAGGTCGACCATGCCGACGCTGGCACGCATCTGCAGGTGCTCGGCGTTGGTGATCGGGCTCCACCAGCGCGCGTCCCACTCGTGTGCACGGGGTTTGCACGCGTCGGGGTATTTGTCCATCAGCGGTGCATTGCTTTCGTACCACTGCGGACGCTCCCAGCCACGAGCGTCAAAGAACACGGCGCCGAGCGCTTCCTCGCGCGCGTAGAACGGGCTGCGACGCATCCCGCGCTGGCTGGCCCATTGTTCGCGCGGGTGCACGATGCCGTAGGTCTTATTGAAGTGTTCGTTGCAACGAGCGTTGATGTGCCACTCGGTCTTCTCGTGCGGGTAGAAGCGGCTGATGTCGCTGCCATGCGGGTCGCACATGTGCGGGTATCCGTAGGTCATCCACTCGGCGACGAGCTGCGCGATGCCAGGGCCTTCCTTGATCCACACGGCAGCCGCACTCCACAGGTTGCGCACTTCCGGCGTCTCGCCGAGCACCGGGTTGGCGTCGGGTGTCAGCGACAGCAGGCCATTGATCGCGTAGCGAATCTCGGCGTCGCCGAGCATCTCCATCAACTCAATCGCCTGTTCCATCTGCGGATCGAAGTCGTCGTAGGTCAGCGGCAACTCAGTCGGAGTCAGTGCCGACTCCTTGATGCTCGGAATGTCGTCGCTGCGCATCAGGATCGGGCGGTGGGCGTAGCTGCCCACTTCCATCGAACCCGCCGACTGGCGCTCGTAACAGAACGTGTCCATGTCGCGCACGATCGGATACGCGACCTCGGCGTTGCTCTCTTGCAGAATGTCGATCGGGCCCACGTCGGCCATCTGGTGAACCGCTGGCGTTAGCGGAATGTTCGCGCCGGCCATCGCCGCAATGCGCGGGCTCCACACGCCGCACGCAACGACAACGTGTTCGGCTTGGATGCGACCCTTGTCAGTGACGACCGCGCTGATTTGCGGGCCGCCGGGCGTGTCGGTTGTCTCGAGATCGAGCACCTCAGTGTTCGCGAACACTTGCAGCGCCCCCGAGGCAATTGCTTCCTCGCGCATCTGCGTGCCAGTGGCCAGTGAGTCGACGACGCTGACACTGGGTGTGTAATAACCACCGAGCAGGATTTCCTCGTTGATGAAGGGCACGAGCTCTTTGATCTCGGCCGGCGTCACAAGGCGCGCGTCGATCCCCCACGCCTTCGCCGATGTCATCCGGCGATTGAACTCTTCGAGGCGCTGCGGCTCACGCGCGACCTCGACGCCACCGCACGTGTTGTTGAAACCGCGTGCGACGTATTGGTTCTGACTCTCGATCGTCAGGTACGCCATCTCCTTGTTGTGGTCGGTCGGGAAGATGAAGTTCGACGCGTGGCCAGTGGAGCCACCTGGGTTCGGCAGCGGGCCTTTGTCGATCAGCACCATGTCGGTCCAGCCCAAACGGGCGAGGTGACCGACTAGGCAGTTGCCGACGATGCCGGCGCCGATCACGACAACTTTCGCCTTGCTTGGAACGTCTGACTTAGCCATGAAGGACTCCCCCGAATGTCGTGTACGAGACGGTTGCTGGACGAACGCCAGCGACTGATATATCTTTACCATATCACGACACCATCGCTGTCCGAAAGGGCGTACGACCAGATCCGCCGCATGATCGTGCGGTTGGAACTCGCGCCCGGAGCCATAATCCGCGAGGAGTCCCTGCGCGATTCGCTCGGCCTCGGTCGCACCCCAATTCGGGAAGCGCTGCAGCGACTGGTGCGCGATCAGTTCGTGACGGTGATCCCCCGCCGCGGCATGTATGTCAGCAGCATCGACGTCGGCGACCTGGCACTGCTCTACGAAACGCGTTCAATCCTCGAGCCCTACGCGATGCGGCTGGCGTGCGTGCGCGGTGCTGCCGACAACTGGGATGAAATGGCGACCGTGCTCGAGGGCGCGAAACCACGATCGACTCCCGACCAACTACTTGCGATCGATCGCCGTTGCCGCGAACTGGTATGGGCCGCCGCCGATAACCGCTTCCTCACCGATCATCTCGACATGCTCTACGCCCACAGCGACCGCTTGTGGCACCTGTATCTCGGCGACGTATCCGATCCACACGAAATGATCGCGGAGCATCGCGCCATCCTCGCTGCACTGCGCAAGGGCGACGCCGATCGCGCCGCCGAACTCATCCAGACGCACATGCATCACTTCGACGACCAGATCCAATCTGCCGTACGCCGTCGCCTGCAATCCCCGTTAGCCGTCTGATGTCTTTAGTCGAGGGTTTCCTCCCGCATGGCGTCGGTCGAGGGTTTCGTCCCTGCCAGCGGGGAGGAAACCCTCGACACCCTGCGCGGCGGGAGGAAACCCTCGACTCAGATCGGGACGCGGGTGCCTAGGCCCTTCGCCTTTGCTTGGTCGAGGACCATTCTTGCCGCCGCCAGGTCTTCGATCGCGTGGCCGGTGGACTTGTAGACGGTGATCGACGTTGCGTTGCGACGCGCGGCGGCGCGACCATCGAGCGCTTCACCCAACTCGACCATTCCCGCCGCGTTGTGACCTTGCAACTCGTGCGAACCGGCCGGAGGCGCGTTCAGCGCAGCACCGCGCCACTCAATCAACACCACGCCATCGGACAT
>JAYVVU010000402.1:0-2730 GCA_043786755.1 Actinomycetota bacterium | reverse complement strand
CAACCAATGAACGCAGTCTTCAACCAGCGCATCGTGCCCTCGAAGCGTTCGAGGTTGTAGTGCCGAAAGTCAAGGAAGTCGCCACTCGCGTCGAGGTGTGCGACAGCACCGAGTTCGCCCAGGCGGTCCAACTCCGTCACAACGGGGTCGGCTAACACCATGTGCAGGCGACGCGCAGAGCGGACCGTTGCTTCCTCACCGGAGCTCAGTCGGAAGTCGCTCCAGACGCCCTCGATGAAGTTGTCCATGTGCGGCTGGCGATCGTCGCGGATTGCAATGTCGATCGACGCCGACTGCCCATGCGCGATCAACGCGGGGGAGTGTGCGATCCCGTGGCGTTGGAGGAAGTCGGTGAATACGCTCGGCAGGTCGTCGCCGATGCGCGTGAGGAACTGAAACGGTAAACCGCGCTTGCTCCAGTGATACGCCATGTTCAGCGCACCACCACCCGGAAGCACGACGTGCTGTTCGACGTAACGATCGAGACTGGCCGGACCCCACAGCAATGTCTGGGCAGACAAGGCGTCGACCGTCCCAGCCGTTCGCTTCATAGCCCCTCTAGTGGCCGAGCGCGCAGATCGCCCAAGGCCAGGAATCGGTCGTAGCGCACTTCGATCACCTTGCTCATCTGCCAGAACGCTTCCACCGAAAGATGGCCGCACCCTTCGTCGAGGAACCAGCCGACATGCCCCGGCGCGCTGACCAACAGCGCCGGATCGTGTGCTGGCACAACAGCCGGGTTCAGGCAGTAACCCGGCGACATCGATTCGCGAATCTGCAACAGCCCATCACCGCGAAAGCCGCGCGCCCGCGGCACACGATGCATCTCGCCTGTGCCGAGGTCGCGAAGCTCGACCGTTTCGGCCGCCGTCTCCGTCACGCCTGGCCATTTCGAGTCGTCGACCAGCTCGGCGATCACGCGCCGCACTGAAATGTCTTGGTAGTGATTCATAGCGGTGTGCGGCTGTTCGTAGGCGTCGTCGTGAACATTCGCAACGCCCCAGTCGTAGACGTTCCCGAACGTGGTCACCAGCCATTCGACCAACTGCGGGTTATTGCGCAGGAACTGTCGATACGACTCCTCGTACTCAAGGATCGCGACTTGCGGCGACAAGATCTCGCCGCGCACGTAGTGGCCATAACGCCAGCCATCGGCGCCGAAGCGTTCGTCGAGCAATTGCTGGCGGCGCGCCTTCTCGGCTCCCGCAAAGCCGGGGACCCCGATCGCTATCCACACGTTGTCCATGCAGCCGTCAAGCTACCCTCGCTCGCAGGTGAGCATCACTGATCTGTCTGCGGCGCAACTGTCGACCGCCATCCATGCGCGCGACATCTCGTGTCGTGAGGTGATGTCCGCGTACCTCGCGAGAATCAACGAATACAACCCGGCCGTTAACGCCATCGTCAGCTTGCGCGCTGCCGACCAACTGTTGGCCGAAGCCGCTACCTGCGATGAGGAGCTAGCGCACGGGCTATCGCGCGGGTGGATGCACGGCATGCCACAAGCAATCAAGGATCTCGCCGAGACGAAGGGGCTGCGCACGACAAACGGCTCGCGCCTACTAGCCGATTGGGTGCCGCCGTTCGACTGCTTGATGGTGGCGCGCATGAAGGCGGCCGGGTGCATCGTGATCGGCAAGACCAACGTGCCCGAGTTCGGGCTTGGTTCGCACACGTTCAACGACGTGTTCGGCACGACCCGCAACGCGCTCGATCACAGCCGCGCCGCTGGCGGCAGTAGTGGTGGTGCGGCCGTCGCGCTCGCCACGAACATGTTGCCTGTCGCCGATGGCAGCGATTACATGGGCTCGCTGCGCAACCCGGCAGCGTGGAACGGTATCTACGGTCTGCGCCCCAGCCAGGGCCGCGTGCCAGCGTGGCCCGAGCGCGACGTCTATCTCGCGCAAATGTCGACAGAAGGCGCGATGGGGCGCAGCGTTCTCGACATTGCACTGCTGTTGGGCGTGCAGGCTGGGCACGATCCGCGCTCGCCACTCTCGTTGCAAGGTCGCCTCGCAGAGTTCGAAACTGTCGCAAGCGCGACTGCCGCGCTTGCGAGCGATGCTCAAGACACTCGCGTCGGATGGTTGGGCGACGTGAATGGCCACCTCGCATTCGAGCCAGGCATCCTGCAACTGTGCGAGACCGCATTGCGCACCTTGGCCAACCTCGGTTGCTCGGTGCAACCAGCGACCTTCGCGATGGAGCCCGAGCGCGTGTGGGAAGCGTGGTTGGTGTGGCGTCACTTCCTCGTCAGCGCGTCGCTTGCGCCGTTACTGACCAACGATTCGAAGCGCGAGCTGATGAAGCCGGAGGCGCTGTGGGAGATCGATCGCGGCCTGGCATTGAGCGGGCCGCAGGTCACCCACGCCGCACGCGAGCGAACCGCGTTCAACACCGCCTTCGTCGCACTATTCGATCGTTTCGATGTGTTGGCCATTCCCACCGCGCAGGTCTGGCCGTTTCCCGTTGAACAGCGCTGGCCGACACACATCGGCGATCGCGAGATGGACACCTATCATCGCTGGATGGAGGTCACGTCGTATGCGACGTTCGCGGGCTTGCCAGCGATCAGTGTTCCTGTTGGCGTCGACGATCGTGGCCTAGCAATGGGCATGCAACTGATCGGCCGACCCGCCGGCGACGTCGACCTCTTGCGACTTGCCACCGCTTACGAAGCGGCTACGAAGTGAAGGCGATCAACGATCATCGGCTGTTGGAAGTCGTGGA
>JAYVVU010000401.1:0-2731 GCA_043786755.1 Actinomycetota bacterium | reverse complement strand
CCGCGATTGCATCGGCCATCGCCGGGGTGTTGTCGGTGCTGGCGTCGTCGACGATGATCAGCTCGTAGTCGAGGATCTCGCCTCGCTCGAGCAGCAGCTCGCACTCTTGCTTGCTGTAGCGAATGGCGCGCTCGATGTAGGCCTGCTCGTTCCACATCGGGAAGAAGATGCTGAGCTTGCGAAACGGCTCGACGGTCACGAGGCGCAACGCTACTGGCCGCACCCGCGCCGCTGCGGTCTCCCCCAACCCACCGGGTAGCGTCACAGCCGAATGGAACCGATCGCTCCCGAACCGACTTTGGCCGAACCATTTTCGATTCCCTCACCGCCTCCGCCGCCGCCCTACACGTCGTCGTTCATGCCCGCTTTGCCGCCACGGGAAGTTCGCGCTGGCCAACTGACAGTGTTCTGGGGTCGGTTCTTGTTGTTGGTGTGGTTGTTCTCCGTCGCCTCGTTCATCGCGATCTGGGTCAGCTCGCGTAAAATCGGATTGTCGACGTGGTGGCTTGGCCCTGAGACCGAGCCACGCTTCATCCTCATCAACCTGCTGCCGTTCGTAGCACCCGTCGCAATGTGTTTGATGTGCCAGCTCGCGTTGCGCCGGCTTCCATGGTTCGGCATTGCTGCCGCGCTCGCAACAGCGGCAGTCGCGGCGGGAGACATCTCGCGCGTGCCTGGCTACGCGGTTGCCGAGTTCGCCATCGCCGCCGGCGCATTGCTGTCGTCGTTGGCCAGCTTCTCGGGCGTGCTGCGCCTCACCGCCGCGGACGACCAACCCGCTGACGACAGTCCTATTTACGACGGGGCCTGACTGATATGTCGAAGGTGCTCACATCGCTTCCCGTCGGCGAGCGCGTCGGCATCGCGTTCAGTGGCGGCCTCGACACATCGGCCGCGGTTGCATGGATGCGCGAGAACGGCGCGATCCCCTACTGCTACACCGCCGACCTCGGCCAGGCCGACGAACCGGATCTTGCGGGTGTGCCCGACCGTGCGAAGGAATATGGGGCCGAAGCTGCACGCGTTGTTGATTGTCGTACCGAGCTGGTGCACGAAGGTCTCGTCGCACTGCAGTGCGGTGCGTTTCACATCGCCACTGCCGGCAAGACCTACTTCAACACCACTCCCCTCGGCCGCGCTGTCACCGGCACGCTGCTGGTGCAAGCGATGCAGACCGACGGTGTCGACATCTGGGGCGACGGCAGCACTTACAAGGGCAACGACATCGAGCGCTTCTATCGCTACGGACTGTTGGTCAATGCGAACCTGCGCATCTACAAGCCATGGCTCGACGACGCATTCGTCACGCAACTAGGTGGGCGCGCGGAGATGAGCGAGTTTCTGACGACGCGCAAGTTGCCGTACAGAGCCAGCAAGGAAAAGGCGTACAGCACCGACGCCAACATTTGGGGCGCGACGCACGAAGCCAAGTCGCTGGAAGAGTTGGCGACGTCGATGGAGATCGTCGAGCCGATCATGGGTGTCGCGCACTACAACGACTCTGCTGCAATTGCATCCGAGGTCGTAACTATCCGATTCCACGAAGGCTGGCCGGTCGCGATCAACGGCAAGGAGTTCCCTTCGCAGGTTGGGCTGGTGATGGAAGCCAACGCGATCGGCGGCCGACACGGTTTGGGGATGAGCGACCAGATCGAGAACCGCATCATCGAAGCAAAGAGCCGCGGCATCTACGAAGGACCGGGACTCGCACTACTGCACATCGCCTACGAACGACTGATTAGTGGAATCCACAACGAGAACACGATCGAGAACTACCGCACGATGGGTCGCCGACTCGGTCGCCTGTTGTACGAGGGTCGCTGGTTCGATCCGCAAAGCCTGATGTTGCGCGAGCCGTTGTTGCGTTGGGTCGGCGCTGCCGTCACAGGTGAGGTCACGCTGCGTTTGCGGCGCGGCGACGACTACACGATCCTCGACACGACCAGTCCCAATCTCACGTACGCACCTGAACGGTTGAGTATGGAGAAGGTGCAAGACCAAGCGTTCGGTCCGCTCGATCGCATCGGCCAACTCACGATGCGCAATCTCGACATCGACGACAGCCGCAACAAACTCGACGTCTACCGCAAGGCCGGCACCCTAGGCCCAGGCGGCCTAACCGAGTTGGAAGCGAAGGATCAGTAGTCGAGGGTTTCCTCCCGTTTGAAGGCAGTCGAGGGTTTCCTCCCCGCTAGAAGGGAGCAAACCCTCGACTCAAATGCTTCAGAGGCGTTCGATGAGGGCCGAGACTAGGCGGACGCGATCGAGCATGGTGTCGACTAACACGAACTCATGATCGGCGTGCGCTCCTCCACCGGTTGCGCCCATGCCATCGAGTGTTGGGACGCCGATTGCAGCGGTGAAGTTGCCGTCGCTTCCGCCGCCGACGCCGACGCCGACTAGATCGCCAATGCCAACATCGGCAGCAGCCTTCTGTGCGAGCGGGAACAATTTGGCCGACGCGGTTGCCGGCATTGGTGGACGAGTGATCCCGCCATGCACCTCGATCGTTGCGCCAGGCACCGAAGTGGTGAGTGATGCGAACAACCCTTCCAGCCGTTCCTTCTCGCCAGGCTGCTCGACGCGACAATCGACGCGCACGCGAGCCTCAGCGGGCACGACGTTGTCGACGGTGCCAGCCGCGGCGACGGTTGGAGTAACGGTCGTCGCCGTCGCCGTATCGCCGAACGTTGCGATGCGCGTGATCAGTTCGGCCGCGGCGACTAGCGAG
>JAYVVU010000400.1:0-2732 GCA_043786755.1 Actinomycetota bacterium | reverse complement strand
GAACGTGCGGTCCGCCAAGTGTTGCCAGGCCGCCGACTGCAGGACCGATCACGAAGCCGACACCAAACGCGGCGCCGAGCAAACCCATCAGCCGCGGTCGTTCCGCGGGTGAAGCCATATCGCCGACGGCCGCTTGTGCGACAGAGAGACTCGCACCAGACGCGCCGTCGAGGATGCGGCCGACGAACAACAACCACAGCGTGCCCGCCGCGCCGCAAACAAAGCTGCCGACGGCAGTGCCGAGCAACGAGATCACGATTACCGGCTTGCGACCAACACGATCGGAAAGACGACCGAGCAATGGCGCGCACACAAACTGCGCGGCCGAGAACGCGGCGAACAGCAAGCCGACGGTTAATCCGGATGCGCCGAAGCGTTCGGCGTACACGGCCAAGATCGGCACGACGATGCCGAAGCCAACAAGGTCGAGCGCGACCGTCGTCCAGATCGTCCAAAACCCTTTGGGGATAGGAGCACGAGCAGGCTTCGACACGGACACCCGTTCTATCTCAGTTCGACCGCCAATTGGGGCGATCAGCGCAGAACGGTCCCACCCGTGTTGGACGTTTCGACTGTCCAACCCGAGGCCAAGAGTTCCGCACGAAGAGCGTCGGCGCGGGCGAAATTCTTCGCTTTGCGGGCCGCATCAAGCTCTGCGGCCTTATTTAGATCTTCGGCGGGTACATCCTTCGCGGCGACGAGCACGAGCCCGAAGGCGGTGCACATCTCGTGCACGGCGGCGACCAGGCCAGCGAGCTCCGCCGAGCCTGCATCCAGCGCCGCGTTCGCGCGCCGCACCGTGTCGAACAGCAACGCAGTCGCGCCAGGCGTATCGAGGTCGTTGTCCATGCACTCGCGGAACTTGGCGAGCACCGCTTCATCGGCCGCCGCGACTGCAACATCAGCCGTGCGTGCTGCGAACGAATCGAAACCAGCCAACACCTTCTCCGCGGCTTCAATGTTGTCCTTGCCGACGCTCACCGGGCCGCGGTAGTGCGACTGCAGCAAGAGCATGCGATAGGCGCGCGGGTCGTAGTGCTCCATCAGGTCGAGCAGGTTGTCGACGTTGCCAAGGCTCTTCGACATCTTCTCGCCTTCGGCGTCGACGACGAAACCGTTGTGCATCCAATGATTCGCGAAACGTTTGCCCAACGCAACAGCCTGTGCGCGCTCGTTCTCGTGATGCGGGAACTTCAGGTCCATCCCACCGCAGTGCAGGTCGAAGCCCTCGCCGAGAAGGTCGAGGCTCATCACGACGCACTCGCTGTGCCAGCCGGGGCGACCATCGCCGAACTTCGACGGCCACGATGGCTCGCCCGGCTTGGCCAACTTCCACAGCACGAAGTCGGCTGGATGGCGCTTGTTCTCCGCGCCGAACACCTCGCGATCACCGCCGCCTTCGATCATGTCGCTGAGCTTCTGATTGGAGAGCAGGCCGTAGTCCTCGACCGACGACACGTTGAGGTACACGCCGTCTTCGGTGTTGTAGGCGCGACCGATGTCGACCAGTTGCCCAATCATCTCCACCATCTCGTCGACGTACTCGGTCGCGTGCGGAACGTCGGTCGGGCGTGCGACGCCAAGCTTGCCCATCGCCTCGAACCACACCGACTCGCAGCTCTGCGTGATGTCTTGCCACGGACGACCCTCTTTATTGGCGCGGTTGATGATGCTGTCGTCGATGTCGGTGACGTTGCTCGCCAACCGCACTTCCAACCCGGTCCACTCGAGGTAACGGCGCAGCACGTCGTAGACGAGCGTGGCGCGGCCGTGGCCGAGGTGCGGTGGGCCGTACACGGTGGGGCCACAGAGATAAATGCTGACCTTGCCCGGCTCGCGCAAAGCGAGCTCACGTACCTTCCGGGTAGCGGTGTCGTAGAGGTGCAGCATGGTCGCCAAGCCTACGGTTGCACGCCTCGCAGCCGGGGACGGATTACGACCGGCGGGTAGCCTGGCAAGTCATGGCTATTCCCGAGAAACCGACGCTCGACGGGCTCGAAGAGCGTTTCGTCGCGCAATGGGAAGCCGACGGCACCTATCACTTCAACCGCGAGGCGACCCGCGACCAGGTGTACGCGATCGATACTCCCCCGCCGACAGTCAGCGGCAGCCTGCACATCGGGCACGTGTTCAGCTACACGCACACCGACCTGATCGCGCGTTATCAGCGCATGCGCGGCAAGGCCGTCTTCTACCCAATCGGCTGGGACGACAACGGTTTGGCCACCGAGCGCCGCGTGCAGAACGTCACCGGCGTGCGTTGCGACCCGTCGTTGCCGTACGTGAAGAACTATCAGCCGCCGTTTCGCGGTGATGTGCCCAAGGATCACCGCGCAGTTCCGGTCAGCCGCGCCAACTTTGTGGAGCTGTGCGCCGAGATCACGCACCTCGACGAGCAATCGTTCGAGCACGTCATCCGTCGCCTCGGGCTGAGCGTCGACTGGAGCCTGCTGTACACAACGATCGGCGAGCGCGCGCGGCGCACTAGCCAACGAGCGTTCCTGCGCAACCTTGCTGGCGGCCACGCCTATCAGCAAGATGCGCCGACGCTGTGGGACATCGACGAGCAAACCGCCGTCGCGCAAGCCGAGATGGAAGATCGCGAGATCACGGGCAGCTACCACCGCATCGCGTTCCATAAAGTGCACGACACAGCCGAGGGCGATCCCATCCTGATCGACACCACGCGGCCCGAGTTGCTGCCATCGTGCGTCGCGATTGTTGCGCACCCA
>JAYVVU010000399.1:0-14764 GCA_043786755.1 Actinomycetota bacterium | reverse complement strand
TCCTGTTTCTGAGCCAATCGAAAGCGATTGCGGAAGCAACTCAAAGCATGATTCCGATGCGCCGCCGTGCATCGGCAAGCCGCATTGCCAGCGGCGCGGTCGGTGCCGTCAGCGGCTACGTAGTCGGGAACTTGTTGATCAGCCTCATTGCTGGCACCGCCGCGTTCATCTGTCTCGTCGCGCTCGGTGTACCGAGTCCGGTGGTGCTCGCGATCTGGGTGGCCTTCGCCGACCTGATTCCACTCATCGGCGCCACACTTGGTGCTGCCGCGTGCGTGGTCGCTGCGTACCTGCATTCACCGACCGCCGGGTTGCTGGCGTTGATCTTCTTCGTCATCTATCAGCAGGTCGAGAACAGCGTCCTCTACCAATGGATCATGTCGCGCCGCGTGAACGTCAACCCCGTTGGCATTCTCCTCAGCGTGCTGCTCGCCGTCGAGCTGTTCGGATTTCTTGGTGCGCTTTTAGCGGTCCCTGTTTCAGGGGCACTGCAATCGGTTGCTCTCGCTATCCGACAGGAACGCCGTCGAGAACAGTTCCATTTACCGGAGCAGATGGACGACCCCGCGCCAAGCACGTAGTCGCTGACGGCTTCCCCGTAGTGGAGTGGCTGCCCAGACGTTCGCGCAATCGGACGAGGACGTTGTCACACCGTCGATCGTGTAATTCGGTTAGCCCGGCCTGCCGACCGAGTTCTTCTCGCGCAAGCACTCGACCGCGATTCGCCAGCAGAATCCCGAGCAACTCGCGCTCTCGTGGTGTGAGCGCAGTAGCGGCGGGCATCGCCGAACTGTAGGGACGCTCTATTTCGTGCTTGTGTGGCGTTCGTGAACGGCGTGTGAAATCGATCAACGGGACGGTTGATCAGCCAGTTGTTCTAATCGTTGTCGAGCTTGTCGATCACGTGGTGCGCCGCGTCGGCCAGCTTGCCTTTGATGCCACCTTCATCTGCGATCTCCTCGAGGCGGGCATCAACTAGCCCGAGACGCGCTCGCTCCGATTCGACCATCGAGATCTTGCCGTCGCCATCCAGGTCGTAAGCGCCAAGTACGACGTCGTCCGCCGAGTCGGCGCTGGCGGGTTGGGTCTTCTGGGGATCTTTCGGTTTGCCTGTCATACAGCCAGTATGCCCAACGGCGGAGGTGTGAAAACCTGCCAACGCATCGTTAGGGTGAGTTCCATCGATTCGCCAGCATCAAGGACGGTCGGGTCGTCGAAGTTGAACGCGTTCGGAATTCCAGTTTGAGGTTCGACGCAGATCTGGTCGATGCGTTCGGTGTAGACGACCCAGGCTGGGCAGTCCGCTTCGAAACTCAGTTGCAGCGCACGCGGCCAGCACAACATCGGCGGGCTACTTACGCCACCGAATGTGTCGTCCCACGGTTCACGCGATGGGCTGACGCGCGTTCCGTCCGGGATGCCGTCGGATGCACGATGCCACATCCATTTCGGCTCAAGACTCAACTCGGCGGGATCGCCCCGGTTCAACTCGCGGTGCAGGCACGGGTGCCAACCGAGTACTACCGGCATCGCGTGGTCGGCTGCTTCGACGCTCAGGGTCATACGTAGCGCGTCGTCGGTGATCGCGAAACTCTGTGTCGCTCGACCGCCAAATGGCCAAGGTGCTTCCAGGTCGATACCGAGTTGGGCATTGTCGAGGACCTCCCACGGCTGTCCAAAGCCGACACCATGAATTGCGTGGTCGCCGAGGTTGCGGGGCAGCACGTAGGAAGTTCCTTGAAAATTGAATCTTCCGTCCCTGATACGTCCAGCCCAAGGGACCATCGCGTAACAACCCCACGTGAGGGGACCGCCAGTCGAGTCGGTTTCGAGTAGTTCCATACCATCCACGACTAACGATGCGACTCGGCCCCCGTCGTGCGCAGAGATAGTCGCCGCCGCCAACCCCGACGGCGAGACAAGCTTCACGCCTCCGACAGTATTCCTGAAGTACGCACGCTGTGGGGCGTGTCTATCTAAGGGTGGATGAGCAAGGCTCAGTGTTATGGGAAAACTTCTGCTGTCCGCCTCAATCCTGCTCGCTCTCACCGGAGTCGCGTGCGATGACAGTGCCGACAACAAGTCGTCAACGGGAACTGCCGGCAGCATCACCGTGTTCGCTGCTGCGTCATTGACAGCGGCATTTACCGAGCTCGGCGAGGCATTCATGACCGAGTACCCAGATGCGATCGTCACCTTCAACTTCGCCTCGTCCTCCGACTTGGCAACGCAGATCGGCGAAGGCGCACCCGCCGATGTCTACGCGTCCGCCGATCTGAGCAACATGATCAAACTCACCGACGCCGGCAACAACGCCAGCGAGCCCGTCGTGTTCGCGACAAACCGCTTGTCGATCATCGTGAGCGCTGGCAACCCGAAAGGAGTTACTGGCGTTGCCGATTTCGTCGACGAAGGTCTGATTGTTGTCATCTGTGCCCCGGAGGTTCCGTGTGGCAAGTACGCCGCGCAGATCTTTGACAACGCGGGCGTGGTCGTGACACCGAAGTCGCTGGAAGAAAACGTGAGGGGTGTCGTCAGCAAGGTGACGTTGGGTGAAGCCGACGCGGGAATCGTCTACGAGACCGACGTCATAGCGGCGGGCGACGATGCTGATGGGGTCGAGATTCCGTCCGACATCAACGTCGTAGCGCAGTACCCCATCGTGGTCACCAGGGAAGCCACCGACCCTGGGTTGGCACTGGCATTTATCAACTTCGTGAACAGTGAGCAGGGACAGCAGATCCTGGGGTCGTACGGTTTCCTCGCGCCCTAACCGTCGCCGCCACGATTCGTAGCGAGTGATTGAATCGTCAAGGTCTTGGGTATCCGGTCGGCGATGAGGATTCGCGCTCTTACTGCCGTGATCCTTCTGCTTGGCGTGGCGGCTGGGTGCTCGCAGGACAACGACCCCAAGCTTTCAAAAGCGACATCGGTCGTCTATGTCGGTGACTCACTAGCGCAGGAGACAGCGCCGTTCCTCGGGCCGTTGCTCGACGGGCGAGCGATGGTGGCCGATGCCCGTCCCGGAACTGCCCCGTGCGACTTCGCAAACGTCGATCTGCCGATCACTGCAGACAGTGTTGTCGTGTTTTCGTTCACCGGGAACTCGCTGACACCGTGCATGGAGGACGCTGCGGGCGCCTATCTGACCGGTCGAGCTCTGATCGACAAGTACAGAACGGACATCGTCGACCTCATCAAGCGAGCTCGATCCTCCGCGATTGCAGTCGTGCTGGTCGGGCAACCGATCCGTAGTGATGATTGGCCGAGTGATCTCGTGAGGGATCTCAATGTGATGTACGTCGACCTTGCCGCCGAATCGGGTGTGGTGTTCGTCGATGCTGGTGCGGCAGTGGAGAATCCGGACGGAACGTTCGCGGCACAATTGCCGTGCGTACCCAACGAGGCTGAGTGTGGCGCAGCGGGTACCAACGTCGTGCGCACTGACGACGGAGTTCACCTCTGTCCCGGTTCATTAGTGGTCGGCCCGTGCGCTGGTTACGCGTCGGGTGCGTATCGCTTCGCCAAGGCCATTGCCGACGCGATCATCAACTCGTAAGTTTGGCGAGGTCGCGCTCGGCGAAGCCGCAGTGTTCCCATTCCTCGGTGAGCACGATGATCAAGCAGTTCTTGAACGCGAAGTCCGCAATCTGCGGCCATCCTGGTTCGGTTCGCGATACCCGCGACGCCAACTGTTCGTCGGTCAGTGAATCGATGACTCGGTTCATCACTGCTTGCCGATCACTGCGGACGGCAAGGACTTCGTCGAGTGTTGGCTGCGCGTCGCGGTCCCACGGGATGCCTTCCCAGCCGGGAGCTTCATCCCACGGCAGGTCGAGGGGATGCCACGGCGACGGGTCACCGCTGGCCATGCGATTGATCCACGCCGCGCTCGCAAAGTTGAGGTGACGCAGCGTTTGGATGAAGGACCACTCGCCGCCGACGCTCTCGTGCAGCTTGGCCGCCGGCAGTTTCCGCGCACGCGCGATCGTGTCGTCCCACCGGCACTTGATGATCGCCCAACCCTCTTGGAAACCGGTCACAGTTTCGGGTCGCATCTTGACTCGGTCGGGTTCGCGGCGGTTCAGTTCCTGTTCGATGAGCGGCGCGATATCGACACCGTTGACGACGACATTCTTGAGATCGCCGGAGATCTCGACGTCGCACAACTCGACGCCGCTCATACGCAGACCTGTCATCAGTGCGCCGCGAATCTCGACACCACTGAAGTCGACCTTCTGCATAATGGCGTCGTTGAGGTAGACCTGCTTAAAGCTTGCCTTGCGCAGGCTCATCCGCTCGAAGCGCGCACCGCTGAGATCTTGTTCGATGAATTCGGTCATGGCGCGAGAGTAGAACTGCTTGTGCCCGCGGCCACCAGTCGCTCGCCCAGCGCGTGCGCCGCTTGCTGCAACTCGGGGCATCAGTAGTGGAGGCGACAAGATGTCGCAATGGCGAAGCGCGGGTATTTGTTTGCGGTGTTAGTCGCTGCCGGTTGCGCCGGCAGCGGCAACACCAACTCAACGTCCGGTTCCACGAGTTCGGCTCTCGCCACCACGGTCACGACCGTTAAGTCGACGACAACAACAGCGCCGCCGCGGCCGTCGGGGCCGGCGGCGGAGATCTCCACTGAAGTCGTCGGCGGCAATGGCGTCTTTATCGCCGAGCCAAGCGATGTCGACCTCGATGCGGCGGGGTACGTCGAGCACGAGTATTTCGCAGCGGGAACTGCCACGTCGTATGCCGCGGCCGGTGAGCTCGGTGGTGACGGCCGATGGTCGCTGACGCCTGATGACGAAGCTGCGTATCGGACGCGCATTCTCGTGCGTGCGCCCGACGACGCTGCCGACTTCAGCGGCACCGTCGTGGTCGAGTGGCTCAACGTCAGCGGGGGATTGGACGCCGACCCCGAGTGGGTGGGCGTCCACGAAGAGATCATCCGCAGCGGTGATGCTTGGGTCGGCGTGTCGGCACAGCTGGTGGGAGTCGCTGGTGGCTCGGTTGTTGTTCCAGTCGACGTGGCTGGCGCTGAGATTGCAGGTAAGGGTCTTGTCGCGATCGACCCTGCGCGTTACGGGACGCTGGAACATCCTGGTGACGGATATTCGTTCGACATATACACGCAGGTCGCGCGCGCGATTCGATCAGGGGCTGGTATGTCGGGCCTGCAACCCCAACGGCTCATCGCTTCCGGCGAATCGCAGTCTGCGTTTGCACTTGTCACCTATTACAACGGCGTGCAGCCACTCACTAGTGCATTCGACGGCTTCTTCGTGCATAGTCGCAGCAAGACGTTTCTGCCGTTGGTCGCGGCTGGAGAACCCGCTGGCATCCTGGACGCGCTCTCGGGAACGCCAACGATCTTTCGGACTGACCAAGTCGCCCGGGTGCTCAACCTGCAAACCGAAACCGACGTGACCGGCATCTTCAGTTCTGTACTCGCGCGCCAACCCGACGACGATCGCTTCCGGCTTTGGGAAGTTGCGGGCACCTCTCACTTCGATGAGTACCTGCTCGGCGGCACGGTCGACGCCATTGAGTGTGGCGGTCGCATCAACAGCGGACCGCTGCACGTCGTCGCGAAAGCGGCGCTACATGCGTTGACGACCTGGGTCGAGGGTGGTGCCGCACCTGCGTCCGCGCCGCGGTTGGATGTGACCGATGAAGCGGCTCCGCAAATTCGGCGCGACGGCGACGGAATCGCGCTTGGTGGAATCCGCACGCCTCCGCTCGACGCGCCAGTCGCGACGTTGTCCGGCGCGCCAGCCTCGACGCAATCGGTTATTTGCATTCTGCTCGGCTCGACGCTGCCGTTCACCGCGGAACGGATCAATCAGCTGTACGCGTCGTCGGCGGAATACATGGAACGTTTCGACGCGCTGGCCGACGAGGCCATCGCTGCTGGCTTCGTGTTGGCGGAAGATCGTGCCGCGTTGCTCGCCTTCGCGCAGCCCGACGTGGTCGGGGTGTGATTAGGCGAGATCGAAGCGGTCGGCGTTCATCACTTTCGTCCACGCCGCGACAAAGTCGGTAACGAACTTCTGTTGTGCGTCGTCGGATGCATAGACCTCGGCAATCGCTCGCAACTGCGAGTTTGAGCCGAAGACGAGATCGCATCGGGTGCCGGTCCATTTCTTGGCGCCGGACTTGCGATCGCCGCCTTCGAAAAGTTCCTCGGACTTGTCGGTCGCGTGCCACTCGGTGTTGTAATCGAGCAGGTTGACGAAGAAGTCGTTGGACAGCGCATCGGTTCGCTTCGTGAAGACACCGTGGTCGGTTGCTTCGAAGTTCGTGTTCAGCACGCGCATGCCGCCGATCAAGACGGTCACCTCTGGCGCGGTCAGCATCATCAGTTGTGCACGGTCGACCATCAACTCTTCGGCCGCTAGCACATGTCCTTTGCCGAGGTAGTTGCGGAAGGCATCAGCGGTTGGTTCCAACACTGCGAACGCCTCGACGTCGGTCTGTTCTTGTGAAGCATCGGTTCGCCCTGGCGTGAACGGAACGGTGATGTCGTGTCCCGCGTTCTTTGCGGCGGCCTCGATGGCTGCACATCCGCCAAGCACGATCGTGTCGGCAAGCGAGACCTGCTTGCCCGACTTGTTGAAGTCTGCTCGCACGCCTTCGAGTGCCTTGAGTATGCGCCGTAGTTCTGGCGGGTTGTTGACGGCCCAATCGTTCTGCGGGGCGAGTCGGATGCGGGCGCCGTTCGCGCCACCGCGCTTGTCGCTATTACGGAAGGTCGCCGCGGACGCCCATGCGGTCGACACGAGGTCGGAGATGCTGAGCCCAGAGTTGAGGATGCTCGCTTTGAGCGTCGCGATGTCGTCGCTACCAATGAGTTCGTGATCGACAGCCGGAACCGGGTCCTGCCAGATCAATTCTTCGGCGGGAACTTCCGGGCCGAGGTAACGGGCGATTGGGCCCATGTCGCGGTGGGTCAGCTTGAACCACGCGCGTGAAAATGCATCGGCGAACTCCGCTTGGTTCTCGTGGAAGCGGCGCGAGATGGGTTCGTATATCGGGTCCATGCGCAACGCCAAGTCGGCGGTCGACATCATCGGTGCGTGACGGCGCGACGGATCGTGCGCGTCGGGCACGGTGCCTTGTGCCTCGGGGTTCTTTGGCGTCCACTGTTGCGCGCCAGCTGGGCTGTGCGTCAACTCCCACTCATTTCCAAACAAGACGTCGAAGTAGGTGTTATCCCAGGTGATCGGCGTGGGTGTCCATGCACCCTCGAGGCCGCTGGAAGTGGTGTCGACTCCCTTGCCGGTACCAAAGCTGTTCTTCCAACCGAACCCCAGTTGCGCCATCGACGCGCCCTCGGGCTCGGGGCCGAGCAGCTTGGGATCGCCAGCACCGTGCGTCTTGCCGAATGTGTGTCCACCGGCGACGAGTGCAACCGTTTCTTCGTCGTCCATCGCCATTCGTGCGAACGTCTCACGAATGTCGCGCGCTGATGCAAGCGGATCGGCAACTCCGTTTGGCCCCTCCGGATTCACATAGATCAGACCCATCTGCACCGCGCCGAGCGGGTTGGCGAGTTCGCGGTTACCGCTGTGGCGCTCGTCGCCGAGCCATGTCGTCTCGGGTCCCCAATAAATGTCGTCTTCTGGCGCCCACACGTCTTCGCGGCCGCCGGCGAAACCGAACGTCTTGAATCCCATCGATTCCAACGCAACGTTGCCGGTCAGCACCATCAGGTCTGCCCACGAGATCGTGCGGCCGTACTTCTGCTTGATCGGCAACAGCAACGCGCGCGCCTTGTCGAGGTTCACGTTGTCGGGCCAACTGTTGAGCGGCGCGAAGCGCTGTGTGCCGCTGGACGCGCCGCCGCGGCCGTCCTTGATGCGATACGTGCCGGCGCTGTGCCAGGCCATACGAATGAAGAACGGGCCGTAGTGGCCGTAGTCGGCTGGCCACCACTCCTGCGACGCAGTCATCAGCGCGGTGAGGTCGCGCTTGAGCGCGGCGAGGTCGAGCGACTTGAATTCCTTCGCGTAGTCGAAGGCGTCGCCCATCGGGTTCGCCATCGGAGAGTTCTGGTGCAACATGCGCACGCTCAACTGATTCGGCCACCAGTGTTGATTCGCGGTGGCGCCAACTGCGGTGTGGCCCGCGTGCGGGCCGGCCATTACGGGGCACGTCTGCACGCTGTCGTTGACATCGAGTGCTTCAGCCATTGTTGCTCCTTAATTTCGTAGTTGTGGTGTTCTCGCTTCGACAGGAGGCACAGAGCCCCCAGTAGATGACTTCCGCTTCGTCGATCACGAAGCCGTGGTCGTCGTCTGCGAAAAGGCACGGCACGTCGCCGGCCGCACAGTTGACGTCGACGGTGGTGCCGCACGAACGACAGATCAGGTGGTGATGGTTGTCGCCGACGCGATCCTCGTAGCGAGCAGCCGAACCCGCTGGCTGAATACGCCGGATGAGGTTCTTGTCGGCGAGCGCGCCGAGTGCGTCGTACACGGCTTGGCGCGAAATTGAACCGATGCTGTGACGCACCTCGTCGGCAACTTCGTCGGCGGTGGCGTGGGGCCTAGCCGAGACGGCCCGCATGACGGCGAGGCGTTGCGCAGTTACCTGCACGCCGTGCTGGCGAAGAAGCTGCTCGGTGGGGTTCATCGACGCTAGGTTATTCACAATTCTAGACTAAGTCAAATAGTGGATTATGTCGGGATACGGCTCTGGGCCTGTTTGAAATTGGGGTTCGCCGGGTATGGGGAAACCATGCTGACGCTTGAGGAATATGCCGCGCATCGGTTTCCCGAGCATCGGATCAAAGTACGGACACCTGCGGTCGCCATGGCGAGGCACACAACCGTTGGACAGATCAAAGGTGCCGGGACGGCTGCTGAAGTCACCAACCGACTACAGCGCGAGTTTCCAAGCGCGCATATCGGTCTTGCCCTCGTGCTGCCCAATGATTCCGGCGTCGTTGCGACCGAAATGGAAGACACGGAAGGCACGATCGATCTCCCTCGCAAACGTCCAGCGATCATGGCAGGGATGCTTGCGCTTTTCGTTGGCATCGTCGGGCTGTTCGCAGCTCGTCAGGCGATCGATGGCTGGGCAGGAGCCATTATTGCTGCCGTATTCCTCGCGATCGTGGCCGGCGTGATTGGTGCACTTCTCGGCGGGGCCGGACGCTACGCCGGCGATCGTGCGTGGGAACAGGGGCGTCACGGCGACGATGTCATCGGTCTGGTTGCCGTTTGCCTGGACGATGAAGCACCCGCGACGCAGGTCGCCGCGACTCTTGAGGGAATGGGACTGACCGACGTTCGTATCGTTGACGCGGACGGCGCGTGGCACGTGCCGAACACTTAACCCGATACTCGTCAAAGGCAATCGCGCAACTAACTTTCTGCCCATGACGGGCCAAGACGACGCTGCGCCGAGTTCAGCATGACGACTGATCGTGAACTCATCCCGGTGTTGCTCTGCATTGACGTTGAACCCGACCCGCGATTGGTCGATCCATACGAACAGGTCGACTGGGGCGGTTTCGAAAAAGCATTCGCGTTGATCGAGCGACTCCGGCCAGCGATGATCGACGCGACTGGCCGACCGGCGCGGCTGTCGTGGTTTCTGCGGCTAGATCCGCAGGTCACTCACGTGTACGGCAACGCCGGTTGGGTGGTTGAGCGTTATCGCGAGAACTTCGATGCGCTGCAGGCTGCGGGCGACGAGTTCGGAATCCACGTTCATCCTTGGCAGTGGGATCGCTCGCAGTCGACGTGGATGGAGGACTTTGCTGATCAGTCGTGGGTGAACTACTGCGTCGAGTCCGCCTTTGCGGCTTTCGAGCACGCCTTCGGTACAACTTGCCGAGCCTTTCGGTTCGGCGATCGTTGGATGAACGACGAGACGATGGCGCTCATCGAACGACTGGGCGCGACCAGCGATTCCACCATCGAGCCAGGGCAAGTTGGCACGGAGACGTCTGAGACTTACTTCGGCACATTTCCGGATTACACCGACGTGCCCAACTACCCGTACCGACCGTCGCGGCACGACTTCAAGTCGCCATCGCCAGAACCAGTGCTGAACGTTCTCGTGATACCGGTGACCAGTGCACCGGCGGCCTGGGCAAGCACCGAGCCTGTGGGCTACGTCGCTGCCGTCGATGGTGACTACGAGGGCACACTGGATGCGACTTCAATGACCGAGATTGCCGGTTGGGTATGGGATCGCAACAACCAAGCGAGCCTTGTTGACGTTGCCATCATGTGCGACGGAGAACTGCTCACCACCGTCGGCGCCACTCGCCACCGCGACGACCTTTCTGCCGCAGGCAAAGGCGACGGCGTGCATGCGTTCCGGCTGGCGACCCCGAATCACCTTCAAGACGGACGGCCACACCGCATCAGCGCTCACGTGGCGGGGACGAACTTCGAGCTCAGCGGCAGCCCGCGCACGCTGCTGGGGACGCCCGAACCCGACTCAGACATGGTGACTCTGTATCTCGACCATCACCCGCTCACATTCGGGTTGCTGGTCGACCGTGTACTGGCGGACTCGAGTACGACCTTCTTGACGCTGAAAGTGCGCTGTGACTTCGGCAGCGATCTGCAGCGAAGCTCGTTCGTCCGCTTGAACATCGAGCATCTGCTGCGTCATCCAGCAGCGAGTCGTTTCGATTTCATGACGTCGTCGGAGTTCGTTAGCCACACCGATGCCGCGCTAAGGGTTCATTAGCGCTGTCGTCAATTGCCGCCGAATTTTGGTTGGCGAAGTGACAGCACATCGGGTCTCGAGTAGTGGCCGGTCGGGTCGAACATTCGTCGACCGGCGGCTATGCGTGACAAGTCGAGCGTCGCCTTTACGACACCGGCTTCGCCGATTAGTGGGCCGGCGAGCACTTCACCACCGGGGGCGACGATGGTGCTGTTACCCCGCGACATGAAATCTTCGTCGCCGCCGTACAGGTCGCCGGCGCCGGGTAGGTCGCGCGGGACGTCGCTGCCGCGCAAAAAGGCGGTAACGCCGACCACGAAGATCTGGCCCTCCTTCGCGATGTGGCGCAGCGTTGGCACCCACTCATCGCTGTTGTCCCAAGTCGGCGACAGCAACACGTCGATACCCCGTTCGTACATCGCCATGCGTGCGAGCGGCATGTAGTTCTCCCAGCAGATGAGCGATCCGACGCGTACGCCGTGAATCTCGACGACTGTCAGAAGGTGATCGTTGCCGTTGCCCCATACCAATCGCTCCGCGCCGGTCGGCACGAGCTTGCGGTGACGGCCAGCGATCGCGCCGGCAGCATCGATATACACGACGGTGTTGTAGAGCGTGTCGGAGTCTGCGCGCTCGGTGACGCCCACAGCCACCCACGACCCGGCGTCGCGTGCGGCGTCGCGCAGGGGATCGAGGTCGGTGCTGTCGACGCGCACGGCATTGGCGACCAAGCGGGCGTACCACTCGCCGTCGCTCATCGGCGGCCGTCGCCACACCCAGTCGGGATAGCCGGGCACAAACGATTCCGGAAACACAACCAGCTCGCTCTTCGCGCGAGCTACATGACCGGCCGCGACCTCCAGCGTGCGGGCACGATCAAGAAACACAGGAGTGCTCTGGACCGCGGAGACGGTCAACGTTCGCGGGGCTGGTTCAACGCTCATTGCGCAAGCACGCTAGTTCGCCAATGCGGTTTCACGATTAGGGGAATGGGTACTGATCCGACATGAGCAAACGTGAACTGATTGAGCCCACACCTGGCGACAAGCGTTACATCCGTCGCGATGAGAAAGGTCGCATCGTGGAGAGCACCGATGTCGGGCGCTCGCTATCGCAAGACGTGAAGAAGGAAGCCAAGGCAGTCAGCAAGCCCGGCCAAGGCGATAAGGGTGACCGGGTAGATAAGCGTCCGTAAGCCTGAGGTCGTGACTTCGCCTCAATTCTGCGACTGTCAAAGTTTCGATCGACCCGAGACCTGAAATAGCGCGCCGCCCGTTGGTCGGTTCACGACCATGCCGACTGGGTGCGGTATTTCGGTGCTGGTCGGGGTGAGATGGAGTCGTTGCGCGAGGCGAGCAATGACGAGTGTGAGTTCCATTTGCGCGAGCGCGAACCCGATGCACATGTGCGGGCCGCGGCCGAAGGGCACCCACGCTTGGTCACTGGCCAACTTCTGATCCGGGGTCATGTTGACGAACCGGTCGGGATCGAAGCGCAACGGGTCGGTCCACGAGTCTGGATCGCGCCCGGCGAGGTGCGGCGACCACACCACCAGCGTGCCCTTTCGGATGAGGTACCTCCCGAGAGCTATGTCGGTGGCAGCCATGCGGGCGCCAATGAGCCCTGCGGGATGCAGCCGTAGCGACTCGTGGACGACACGCTGCGCGTACTCGAGACCGGCGAGCGCGCCGTGATCAGGTGCGGACACCGCGGCGTCGGGGGGTCCGAGCACAGCGTCGGCCTCGGCGCGCAGTTGCATCCATACGTCGGGGGTCAGCGCCGCGCACCACAGCATCCAAGCAAGCGCCGAGGCGGTGGTGTCGTAGCCCGCGCCAATCAGCGTCTTTACTTGATCTCGGATCTCAGAATCGGACATCGTGCCGTCGATCACGATCGCCTCGAGGATGTCAGACGGGTCGCCGGTTGGTTGCGCTCGTCGTTGGGTGATCTCTGCATCGATGATCGCGTTGATGGCGCGCTTATCGGATCGGACGCGTGACCGGGCGCTGAACGGGAATGGGTGGGGGAGCTGCTTGACGGCCGCTGCTTCGATGAACTGCTGCGGTCGTTCATACAGCTCGCCGATCTCGTCGGCGCGTTCGGCAAGTCGTTCGCCGAAGAAGGCGTGCACGGTGATGCCGAGAATCAGGTTGCGACCGACGGTGTAGAGATCGAGTTCAGCCTGGCCGCCGCCGAGCGATGCGACGAGTCGGTCGATCGTTGCATCAGTGCGCGCGAGGATCATCGGGATCCAGCCGTTGAGACGACGGCGAGTGAACGCCGCCTGCACCGAACTGCGGCGGCGCCGATGGGCGTCGCCGTCGGAAACGATCATCGAGTCTTTGCCGACGACGAACCTGACACCGACCATATTGAACTTGTGGCCCCACCGGAACGAATCTGCGGGCATCGAGAACACTTGTTGCAGTAGGTCGGGACCGCCGATTACAACAATGCGAGTCGGACCGAGTCGCAGTTCGCTGATCGGGCCGTGTGCGTTGCGAAGCTCGTCGAGTGCGGTTGACGGGTCGCTGAACAGCTGCCGAACGCGACGAAGTTTTTCGAGTCCCCGCGGCCCAGGCAGTGGCGCGGACGCGGTTGACGTTTGGGAGGAGTTCACGCTGGATCGAGGATGATTACGGGAATCTCGCGCGACGTCTTTGCTTCGTAGTCGGCGAACCCAGGAAAGTCTTGCTTCTGTTTGGTCCAAACGGTCTCGCGCTCGGCGCCAGTCGCGACTCGCGCGCGGTAGCCGCCGGTCGCAGCTCCGACCTGAACGGTGACGGCCGGATCGGCGGTCACGTTGTGGAACCAATCCGGGTGCGTGTCCGCGCCCGCCTTGGAGGCGAATACGGCGATCGAGCCACCCAGGTCTTGGTACGCCAGTGGGTTGATGCGTTCCTTGCCGCTACGCGCACCGGTGGTGTGAAGCAGCAGAAGCGGTACTCCCTCGAACTGGCCACCGACTTTGCCGGCGTTGGCGCGGAACTCGTCGATGATCTTGGTGTTCCAGTTGTTGAGGTCGCTCACGGCTTCATTGTTACCGCCGACCATCGCCGGTCAGGGCTCCCGTTTAAGGCTGCCAAACTGGTGGGGTGGCGACTAAAACGTTGACTACCGACTATCTGGTCATTGGTGCTGGAGCGATGGGCATGGCCTTCACCGATGCACTCATCGATCACGCCGATGTGCACGTCACGATCGTCGACCGACGTCACGCACCCGGCGGCCACTGGGTCGACGCGTATCCGTTTGTGCGACTGCATCAGGCGTCACTCTTCTACGGGGTGGCTTCCACCGTGCTGGGCACGAATGCGATTCAACAGCACGGCCCGGAGGCCGGGCTGCATGAGCGCGCTGGTTTGGCTGAGATACGTGCGTACTACGACAACGTGATGGAACATCGTTTCCTCGCGCCGGGCAGGGTGACCTTTCTCTCGGGCAGCGACTACCGCGCCGACGGCGCTAGCCACCTGGTCACCTCGCGTGTGTCAGGCGAACAGGTGCAACTCAACGTTCGACATCGCGTCGTCGACGCGGCGTACATCGCGCCAACGATTCCTGCGACGACACCGGCGCCGTTCGGTGTCGCCGAGGGCGTGCGCGTGATTGCAGTGGGGGAACTGGCTGCGATGGCCGAAGCCGCGGGCACGTATGTCATCGTCGGCTCAGGCAAGACCGCGACCGACGCGATCATCTGGTTGTTAGGTAATGGTGTCGGCCAGGAACGGATCGTGTGGGTTCGCCCGCGCGATCCGTGGATGGTGAATCGCGCCACGGTTCAGCCGGACCCGGCGGTCTTCATCGGGCTCGGTGCCGACACGTTCGCTGCTGCCGCCGAGTCGGCCACGCTCGACGAGATGTTCCTGCGGCTCGAGGCAGCCGGGGCCATGCTGCGCGTCGACCCGAACGTGGTGCCGACGATGGCAAGAGCGCCAACGCTCGCCGTGTGGGAACGCGATCTACTGCGGACAATCGAGAACGTGGTGCGCATGGGTCGTATTCGCCGCGTTGAGCCGGGCGAACTAGTACTCGACGAAGGTTCCGTTTCCATTCCTCGCGACGCGCTGATTGTGCACTGCGC
>JAYVVU010000398.1:0-14799 GCA_043786755.1 Actinomycetota bacterium | reverse complement strand
ACCTCGACGCGAGTGGCGACTTCCTTGACTTTCGGCACTACAACCTCGAACGCTTCGAGGGCACGATGCGCTGGTTGAAGACTGCGTTCATTGGTTGGCCAGGCGCGCTCGACGACCCAACGATCGATGGCGTGCGCGATGTAGTGCGGCGTACGCACAAGTTGGCGGTCATCACGCTCGGCTCGCGCGGTGTGCAGGTCGTCGATGGTCGCGGCGACTTGGCGAGCGAGCGCTTCATACCGGTCAACGCTGTCGCAGTAAAGGGCACGACAGTCGGCTGCGGCGACGCCTTCATCGCGGCATTCCTCAACTGTTGGTGGCGCAACGAGCAATCGGCGACCGACGTCGACGCGGCCGTCGCTGCCGGTGCTGTACTGGGTGCCGCCGCGACCGCCTGGCCGCGACCGCTGCCTGACGACGCTTACGTCGATTAGCCGAGCGTCGGCCTGATCAGGAACTTCTCGCCAGTCGCCTGACGCGCGTACTTGCGTACTATGTCGGGGTCGATTGCATCGGCGAGCGACACGTTGTCGGTGTAGTGGCTGGCGAACGTGGTGGTCAGTTCATCGATCACTCGTTGCCGCAGACGCAACATCACTTCCAGGCCGGCCTTCTGCAGGAACGGTGTCAGCAAGAAGCCACTGATCGTCCACGAGAAACCAAAGTTGCGAATCAGTTCCGTCGGGCCACGGTCGAGCGAGCCGTAGATGTACGCCTGTTTGTGCACGTTGCTGCCGTAGCGGCTGTACTCGGTCGCGTTTGCGCTAGCGGCGGCTTCCATGCAGCCGAGAATCTGGCTGACCAACTTGCCGCCACCGATCGCGTCGAAGACGATCGTCGCGTTGGTCTTGATCAGCGCGGCGGTGAGATCTTGCGTGAACGTTGGGTGACTGGTGTCGCAGATAATCGAAGCGCCCTGCTCGCGCAAGATCGCCGCCTGCTCTGGCCGACGAACGACGTTGACCAACTGCACACCATCTGCGATGCAGATTCGATTCAACATCTGACCCAGGTTGGAAGCTGCCGCGGTGTGGACGATCGCGGTGTGTCCCTCTGTGCGCATCGACTCGACCATCGCCAGCGCGGTGAGTGGGTTGACGAAGCACGACGCGCCCTGCTCGGGTGTTGTGCCGTCGGGCAAGTCCATCAAGAACATCGTCGACACGACTCGATACTCGGCGTACGTGGCGCCGCCAACGAGCGAGACCATGTGGCCAAGCAGCGCCTGCGCGTCGGGCGTATCGCCCGCGGCGACGACGATGCCGCAACCCTCGTTGCCCACTGGCATCGACTCACCGAGACGCGCGGTCAACCCGCCCATCGTCGCCGGTGGAATCGGCGCGCTGACGGTTGCGCCGTCGCGCTTGGCTTTGGTGACGTCGGCCGTCGCAATCAGCAAGCCGAGATCGGACGGGTTGATCGGCGCCGCTTCCATGCGCACCAACACTTCGCCCGGCCCCGGCACCGGCGTCGGCACCGTCTCGATCGAGAGTTGCAGCTCGCCGTCGGCGGTGACGAGCGAGCGCAGTTGCCGCATTTGCTTGGGAACATCGGTCATGTCGCCAACCTAGAGGGAAGTGACGCGCTACCGCGCCGCTAACCAGGGCCTGTGAGACGCAGGCGCGTCAGTTCGCCGAATCCGACCCGAGAAATACTTTGAGCTTGAAGTATCGCGTGATTGGCGCGACACTCACGCTATGCCAAGGGGTTCACTAAGGGTTCTCTGTTTGGGGGGCGGGCCAGCGGGGCTCTACTTCGCGATCTCGATGAAGCTGCGCGATCCATCACACGAGGTGACCGTGCTGGAACGCAACCGCGCCGGCGACACGTTCGGGTGGGGTGTCGTGTTGTCCGACGATGCGCTGGGGAACATGGAGCGCAACGACCCAAAGAGCACAGCCTCGATTCGCGAGAATTTCGCGTACTGGGACGACATCGCGGTGATCCACCGTGGCGTGCGCACAGTTTCAGGTGGTCACGGCTTCGCCGGCATCGGTCGCATGAAAATGCTGCTGCTGCTGCAAGACCGCGCCCGCGAGTTGGGCGTGCAGCTTCAGTTCCAGACGACGTTCGCTTCCGCGGAGGAGTACCGCAAGGAGTACGACCTGGTCGTTGCGTGCGATGGCATCAACTCGCTGGTGCGCACGGAATACGCCGACGTGTTCCGGCCCGACGTCGATATGCGGCTGTGCAAGTTCATCTGGCTCGGCACGCATCAGAAGTTCGACGACGCGTTCACGTTCATCTTCGAACAAACCGAACACGGCTGGATGTGGATCCATGCGTATCAGTTCGATGCCGACACTGCGACCGTGATTGTCGAGTGCACGCAACAAACCTGGGATGCGTGGGGCTTCGAGCAGATGTCGAAGGAGGAGACGATTGCGACGTGCGAGCAGGTCTTCGCCAAGCACCTCGGCGGTAATGCGCTGATCTCCAACGCAACGCACCTGCGCGGCTCGGCGGTGTGGATGAACTTCCCGCGCGTGATCTGCGAACGCTGGTATCACGAGAACGTGGTGCTGATGGGCGACGCCGCCGCGACCGGGCACTTCTCGATTGGGTCGGGAACGCGCCTGGCGTTCGACAGTGCTATTGCGTTGGCCGAGTACTTGCACAGCGAGCCGACGATGGTGGCCGCGTTCGAGCGCTACCAAGACGAGCGCCGCGTGGAGGTGCTACGCCTGCAGTCGGCGGCGCGCAACAGCCTTGAGTGGTTCGAGCAAGCCGAGCGCTACCTCGACCTCGACCCCGTGCAGTTCGCCTACTCGCTACTCACCCGCTCGCAGCGCATCTCGCACGAGAACCTGCGCTTGCGCGATGCCGAGTGGCTGCGTTCGGCCGAGGACTGGTTCCAATCGAATGCGGAGGGCAAGCCGGGCCGCGCGCCAATGTTCGCGCCGTTCCAGTTGCGCGACATGGAGTTGGCGAATCGCGTCGTCGTTTCGCCGATGGCGCAGTACAAGGCAGTCGACGGGTGCCCGACCGACTGGCACTTCGTGCACTACGCCGAACGGGCGAAGGGCGGCGCAGGGCTGGTGTACACGGAGATGACGTGCGTGTCTCCAGAGGGTCGCATCACATCCGGGTGCACCGGGCTCTACGCGCCGGAGCACGAAGAGGCGTGGGCCCGACTCGTGCGCTTCGTACACGCCGAGACGAGCGCCAAGTTGTGTTGCCAGATCGGCCACTCCGGTCGCAAGGGCGGCACACAGTTGGGCTGGGAAGAAATGGACGTACCGGTCGAGTCGCTCGCGCCTGGCGAGTGGCCGGTGATGTCGGCCTCGGCGATTCCGTGGACGCCGCGTAACCCGACGCCGAAAGCAATGGATCGCGCTGACATGGATGCGGTGACAGCGCAGTTCGTCAAGGCGACAGAGATGGCCGCGCGTGCAGGGTTCGACATGATCGAACTCCACGCCGCGCACGGCTACCTGATCTCCTCGTTCATTTCGCCGATGTCGAACACCCGCACGGACGAATACGGCGGCAGCCTCGAGAACCGGATGCGTTACCCGCTGGAAGTGTTCACCGCCATGCGCGCGGCGTGGCCTGCGGCGAAGCCGATGTCGGTGCGTATCTCGGCCAACGATTGGGTTGGCGGCAGCGGCGTGACGCCGGATGAAGCGGTGGAAATAGCAAAGATGTTTTCTGCCGCCGGTGCCGACATTATCGACGTCTCGGCTGGCCAGACCTCGATCGATGCGAAGCCGATCTACGGCCGCATGTTCCAGACGCCTTTCTCGGACCGCATCCGCAACGAGGCGAACATCGCGACGATGGCGGTCGGCAACATCTACGAACCGGATCACGTCAACTCGATCTTGATGGCGGGCCGCGCCGACCTTGTGTGTCTCGCGCGCCCGCATCTCGCCGATCCTTACTGGACATTGCACGCGGCGATCACACTCGGCGACACCGATACACAGTGGCCGCTTCCATATCTTCCGGGTCGCGATCAAGCGGTGCGGTTGGCGGAACGAGCACAGGAGATGATTCGGGCATGACCGATTTGGCAGGCAAGCGGATGTTGGTTACAGGTGGAGGTACCGGCAGTGGTGCCGACCTCGCCCGCGGATTCGCGGCCGCCGGCGCTGACGTGGTCATCACCGGTCGCCGTCAGGAACCGCTCGATGTTGTCGCCGCCAGCTCGCGCCGAATTCGCACGGTTGCGGGTGACGTCACGAGCGAAGCCGACGTAATCCACATGTTCGCGCAGGCCGGTCCGGTCGACATCGTGATCGCCAACGCCGGAATCGCCGAGAGCGCTCCGCTTGTGCGCACCAGTCTCGAGCGTTGGCAACGCATGATCGACACCAATCTGACTGGCGCATTCCTCACACTGCGCGAGGGTTTGCGTCAGTTAGAGGGCCGCGATTGGGGACGGTTGCTCGTCGTGTCGTCGATCACCGGCTTGCGCGGTTACCCGTACGTGTCCGCGTACGGAGCGAGCAAGCACGGGGTCATCGGGTTGATGCGGATGATTGCGCAAGAGGTCGCCGGCACTGGTGTTACGTCCAATGCGTTGTGTCCGAGCTACATCAACACGGAGATGACCGAGCGCACGATCGTCAACATCATGGAGAAGACGGGCCGCACGCGTGAGGCGGCACTCGAATCGATCACCAAGATCAGCCCGCTCGGTCGACTGGTCGAACCGGCCGAGGTCACCGCCGCCGCACTGTGGTTGTGCGGCGCAGGCTCCGACGCCGTCAATGGCCAGGCAATTGGGATAGCCGGCGGCGAAACGTGAGTGAGTCACTGTCGAAACGGCGATTGCGTTTGTGGATCAGGCTGCTGCGCATCACGCGCGTCACCGAGTCACAACTGCGCGAGTTCCTGCGCTCGCAACACGAGTCGACGATGCCGCGCTTCGATGTGATGGCGGCACTCCATCGCGCCGACGGCGAGCTGACGATGACCGAACTCTCGCGACGACTACTGGTGTCGAACGGCAACACGACCACGGTCATCGATCGACTGGAAAGCGACGGGTTAGTGCAGCGGACGCCATCGACCGCCGATCGTCGCATCATCAACGTCGCCCTCACAGCCGCCGGGCGTAGGCAGTTCACGCGCCTGGCAACCGAACACGAGGCCCAGGTCGACGCAATCTTTGGCGACGTATCGGCCGCCGATCTCGACGCGCTGGACGCTCTACTGCAACGAATCGATCCGAGTAGGAAAGCAGGCGCATATGCCGTTGATGGCTGAGTTGAAACCGCAGCACTTCCTCTGGCAGGTGAGCGATGGTGTGGCGACGGTGCGGCTAAACCGCCCAGAGCGCAAGAACCCGTTGACGTTCGAGAGCTACGCCGAGCTGCGCGACACATTTCGCGCGCTAGTCGATGCCGACGATGTACATGTCGTGGTGTTCGCGCCGAACGGCGGCAACTTCTGCTCCGGTGGCGATGTCCACGAAATCATCGGACCACTCGTCGATATGGACATGAAGCAGTTGCTGCGCTTCACGCGCATGACCGGCGACCTGGTGAAGGCGATGATCGGTTGCGGCAAACCGATCATCTCGGCGGTCGACGGTGTGTGCGTTGGCGCGGGAGCGATCATCGCGATGGCGTCCGACCTGCGCATCGCAACCCCTGAAGCCTCCACTGCGTTCTTGTTCACGCGCGTCGGTCTCGCCGGGTGCGACATGGGTGCGTGCGCGATGTTGCCGCGCATCATCGGCCAGGGCCGTGCTGCCGAGTTGTTGTACACCGGCCGCTCGATGAGCGCGGCCGAGGGTGAGCGTTGGGGTTTCTTCAACGCAGTGCACCCAGCCGCCGAACTGGAGACCGCCGCGACTGCACTCGCACGGCGAATCGCCGATGGACCGACGTTTGCACACGGGATCACCAAGACGCAGCTCAACCAGGAATGGAACATGGGGCTCGAGCAAGCGATCGAGGCAGAAGCCCAGGCGCAAGCCATCTGCATGCAGACCGCCGACTTCGAGCGCGCGTACCGCGCGTTCGTCGCGCACGAGAAGCCAAAGTTTGAGGGCGACTAATGCACGAGCAGTTGCATCCCAAGTTGTGGAAGCCCGCTCGCGGTTACGCGAACGGTGTCGCGGCCAGCGGTCGGACGGTGTTCATCGGCGGCATGATCGGCTGGAACGACCAGCAGGAGTTCGAGACCGACGACTTCATCGAGCAAGTCGCACAGGCCCTGCGCAACGTCGTGGCAGTGTTGGCCGAGGCCGGCGCAACACCGGAACATCTGGTGCGGTTGACGTGGTACGTAACCAGCCGCGATGAATACGTCTCACGCTTGAAGGAGTTGGGCGCCGTGTATCGAGAAATCCTCGGCAAGAACTATCCGGCGATGGCCCTGGTGCAGGTGGTCGCACTCGTCGAACGCCGAGCCAAGGTCGAGATTGAAGCGACGGCGGTCGTGCCGTGAAGGTGACGTTGGGAGGTTCGGCTCACGTCGACACGTTCGCGCGCGACAATCTGCCGCCGTTCGAGGAGTGGCCGGAGATCCTGCTTGATGGGTACGAGTATCCGGAGTACATCAACGCCGCTGTCGAGTTGACCGATCGCATGGTCGAGCAGGGCTTTGGCGACAACGTGGCGCTGATCGGCAACGGTCGCCGGCGCACCTACAAAGAACTCACCGACTGGACGAATCGGATGGCGCACGCGCTGACCGAGCACTACGGCGTGAAGCCCGGCAACCGCGTGTTGATTCGTTCGGCGAACAACCCGGCGATGGTCGCCTGCTGGTTGGCAGCGACGAAGGCCGGCGCGGTCGTGGTCAACACAATGCCGATGCTGCGCGCTGGCGAGCTTGCGCAGATCGTCGACAAGGCCAAGGTCACAATCGCGCTGTGCGACACGCGCCTGATGGACGAATTGGTGACGTGTGCCAAGGAGAGCCGCTTTCTGCAGCAGGTGATCGGCTTCGACGGTACGGCTAACCACGACGCAGAACTCGATCGCATCGCACTTGATAAGCCGGTGCGCTACAACGCGGTGCGCACCGGGCGTGACGATGTCGCGTTGCTGGGCTTCACATCAGGGACAACCGGCGAGCCGAAGGCCACCATGCACTTCCATCGCGACTTACTGATCATCGCCGATGGATACGCCAAGGACGTACTGAAGGTCACTCCGGAGGACGTGTTCGTCGGCTCTCCCCCACTGGCCTTCACGTTTGGGCTCGGTGGCTTGGCTGTGTTCCCGCTGCGCTTCGGCGCAGCGGCGACGTTGTTGGAGAACGCGTCGCCACCGAACCTGATCGAGATCATCCAGACCTACAAGGCAACTGTGTGCTTCACCGCGCCGACTGCGTATCGGGCGATGCTGGCTGCGATGGACGCCGGGGCCGACTTGTCGTCGCTGCGCGCCGCGGTGTCTGCCGGCGAGACGTTGCCCGCACCTGTCTACGAAGCGTGGATGGCGAAGACCGGCAAGCCGATGCTCGACGGCATCGGCGCGACCGAGATGCTGCACATCTTCATCACCAACCGCTTCGGTGATTCCAGCGCGGCGTGTACCGGCAAGCCAGTGCGCGGCTACGAGGCAAAGATCGTCGACGACGACATGAAGGAGTTGCCGCGCAATACCGTTGGCAAGCTGGCCGTGAAGGGCCCGACCGGCTGTCGCTACCTCGCCGACAAGCGCCAGCACGTGTACGTGCGCGACGGATGGAACCTCACCGGCGATTCGTTCCAACAGGACGACGACGGCTACTTCCACTTCGCTGCGCGATCCGACGACATGATCATCTCGTCGGGTTACAACATCGCCGGACCGGAGGTTGAGGCTGCGCTACTAGCGCACCCCGATGTTGCCGAGTGCGCAGTGATCGGCGTCGCCGACGAAGCCCGTGGCCAGATCGTGCAGGCGCACGTCGTGTTGGTCGCTGGTGTCAACGAATCCGAGGCGGTCGTCTTCCGGTTGCAGGAGCACGTGAAGGCAACGATCGCGCCGTTCAAGTATCCGCGCTCAGTCGTATTCGTCCAGGCGTTGCCTAAGACAGCAACGGGGAAGATTCAGCGCTTTCGGTTACGTCACCCGGAGTAACGGCGGTTTGGTCGAGGCGGCGCACGATCAAGAACAGCGTCGCAACACCGGCAAGAAAGAACATCGTTGTCTGCCCGTTGAACAGCGCTACGACGTTGACGTGATCGACGAGCGCGCCAGCGACGACTGTGCCGATTCCGGCACCAATCGCACCTGTCGCCGACATCACTCCGGCTAGCCGACCGCGAATTGCGGGTGGACACCAACGCTGCGCGGTGGCCTGGGCGCCAATCTGTGAGGTCGCGTTGGGAACACCGGTCAACGCGAACAGCACGAGGTAGACGCCGAGAGCCGTTGTGATGAAGGTGGCGTTGATGAACGTCCACCCCACCAGCGCGAAGCCGAAGTATCCCCACATCATGAGGTAAGCCGGATTCACGCTCTTGGCTGCGCGGGTGATGAGCACGGATGCGACTAGCCCACCAAAAGCGGCACAACCGCGGATGATGCCGATTTCTGTGCCGCCTCCATCGAGCTTCACGATGACGAACTTGATGAACACGAGCGGGAACATCGCGAAGGCCAGTTGCGCAAGCGATTGCGCGACGAGGTACCCGACCAACACAGGCTGAGTACGAATCACTCTCCAACCCGCGACGACGCCTGAGTCGTCCGCAGTCGTCGGATAGTCTTGCGATTTCGCGACGGGCGCCGTGTCCGCCTGCAGGAAGATCATCGCGATGGCGATGCTGAGGAATGTCACTGCATCGACCGCCACCACGACGTTCAATCCACCGGTAGCGATCAAGATGCCACCGAGCGGCGCGCCGACGAGGCGGGCAACCGATCCGCCGGCGGAGAAACTTGCACCTGCTTGAACGAGTTGATCCTCGGTGACAACGCGTGGCACGAGCGCCCACGACGCCGGATTGTTGACCGTCATCAAAAGCGCCTGTGCGGCCGACACGACGTAAACCACCCACACGCGGTCGTGGTTCACTGCCAACAACGGCAACAGCGTGAGCGCCTGCAGCACGTTGGTAGCAATGATCGTTCGACGGAGGTTCCAGCGATCGACAAGCGCACCGCAGAACGGGCCGAATGCAACGCCGACGACGAGGTCGATCAACAAGACCAGAGCCGTGTTACGGCCCGAGCCTGTCTCGGTGAACACAAACACGGGCAGCGCAAGCGACAACATCCAGTCGCCGATGTCGTTGACCGTGCCGCCGAACACCACCAAGCGAAAGTCGCGACTGCGCCACACGGACGGAACGGCGGGCGAAGGTTCCACTGCTCAAGTCTTGCCGAACGGTGCCACAGCGCCCCGGCGAATTCTGCGCAGGGTCGTAGCGACAATTCCACTGGCCAACAATTCGGGGTACTCTTCGGTCGTTCACGCCGTGAGTTGGGGAAGGCGGTTTAAGTGGCCAGTTCCGGCCTGATCACCATCTTGTTTACCGACCTCGTTGGCTCAACCGCGCTCGCACAGCAGTTGGGCGACACCGCGGCGGACCAACTGCGCCGCGACCACTTCGACCAGTTGCGCCGTGCCGTCTCAGCCACCGGCGGCACCGAGGTCAAGACGATCGGCGACGCGATGATGGTGTCGTACAGCTCGGCAACCGACGCGATCGCCGGCGCCGTCGCGATGCAGCAGCGAGTGCACGCCACCAACCGCGCCGGCGGCTCCCCCACTATCCAAATGCGGATCGGCGTCAGCGCCGGCGACGCGACGTACGAGGAAGGCGACTGGTTCGGAACGCCGGTCGTCGAAGCGTCGCGGTTGTGCGATGCAGCAACTGGCGGCCAGATCCTCGTTGCCGACATCGTGCGCGTGCTTGCCGGTTCGCGCGCGGGCCACGACATGGTGTCGGTCGCCGATGTCGAGGGCAAAGGTCTCACGACGCCGATGAAGGCGTGCGAGGTCGCGTGGTCGCCAGTGGTCAGCGCACTCAGCGATCAGCTTGAACTCGCATTGCCACCGCAGGTGACGCAAGACGACGTGTTCGGCTTCGTCGGCCGTAACGACCAACGCGATGCTCTGCTCGGAGCGTGGAAGACGACGATGGTTTCCGGGCGGCTGGCCGTGTTTGTCGGTGGCGAGCCGGGTATCGGTAAAACCCGATTGGTGAAGGAGTTGTGTCGCACCGCGCACGGCGAGGGTGGCGTGGTGCTGTGGGGCGCGTGTGATGAGGAATTGGCGCTGCCGTACCAACCGTTCGTCGAGGCGTTTCGATGGCTGGCCGACGCGACACCGCCCGACGTGTTGCGCGAACTCGTTGGTGCACTCGGCAGTGAACTGGTCCCGCTGATCCCAGACCTCGGGCAACGAATTCCCGACCTGGAAGCGCGACTGAGCGACGACCCCGAGACCGAGCGGCATCGCTTGTTCGAGGCGGCCACCGAGTTGCTGCACAGGTTGTCCGCACGGAGTCCGGTCGTGTTGGTGCTCGACGATCTCCACTGGGCGCGCAAGCCAACGCTGCTGCTCTTGCGTCACTTGCTGAAGTCGTCGCTGCCGATGCAGTTGCTGATCGTCTCGACGTATCGCGACACCGATCTGGATCGCAGTCACCCGCTCTCCGAAATGCTGGCCGACATGCGACGCCAGTCTGGCGTCGAGCGACTCATGCTGCGCGGCCTCGATGAAGACGGAGTGCAGCAGTTCCTCGAACACGTTGCTGGCCACTCACTCGACGAGCGTGGCCAGGGGCTGGCACGCGTGATCGCGCGCGAAACGGAGGGCAACCCGTTCTTCATCGGCGAGGTGCTGCGTCACCTCATTGAGTCCGGTGCGCTGGTGTACCGCGATGGCCGCTGGGACTCGGACAGAACAATCGACGACATCGGCATCCCTGAGGGCGTGCGCGAAGTGATCGGTCGCCGTCTTTCGAACCTCGACTCGGTCACGAACGAAGTGCTCGCCACCGCGGCAGTGATCGGCCGCGAATTCGAGTTGCGCACGCTCAGCACCGTTGCGGGTGGCACAGACCGCGTGCTAGATGCGGTGGGCGCGGCCGAGACCGCCAGCTTGGTCGAAGCGGTCAACGGTCGACCGGGCGTATATCGCTTCGCACACGCGCTCGTGCGTTCAGCGCTGTACGACGAATTGCCAACAAGTCGCCGTCTGCGCTTGCACCGCGATGTTGGTCTTGCGCTTGAGCAACTCGGCGATGGAACGACTCATCTCACCGAGCTGGCACGCCACTTCACTGAGGCAGCGGCGCTGGGCGAGGTTGAGAAGGCGGTGATGTACAGCCGCCGGGCTGGTGAAGTCGCGATTAGCGACCTTGCATACGAGGAAGCCGCTGCCCACTTCGAGCGCGCGCTAGAGGCACTCGAACTCCAAGAACCGATTGACGAAGCTTTGCGCGGCCACTTGTTGATGTCTGCTGGCGTAGCTCTGTATCAAATCGCTGATCCGCGTGGGGCGCCGCTGTTGCGGGCTGCGGAAGCATCGGGCAGAGCGCGTGGCGATATGCCGCTGCTCGCAAACGTGTTCATCTCGTTGGGAACGACTGTCTTTGTGCGACCGACCGCCGTGGTTGACGCGCACAATGTTGAACTCGCCGAGCATCTTTTGGCCCACGCCGACCAACTGTCCCCAGACCTTCACGCTCGAGTGCTGGCGACTTATTCGCTGGAACTGTTTTGGGGCGACGCGCAGGCCAAGCGTGTTGAGTTATGTGATCAAGCACGTGCAATTGCCAGCGAGCTCGATGACCCGCAGGTGATGGCCCACGTCTTGCAGAGCAGTAGTCATGTTCTCGATGTCACCCAAAGCGATCTACTGGACCGCGCAACGGTGCTTAATACGGAGATCATCCGCGTCGCTGCCGGAATCGATGATTCGCTGGTGTGCCAGGCGCTGTGTAGTCGAGCAGTCGACCTTGTGTGCAAGGGCGAAGTCGAGGCGGGCGAGCGCGACCTTACGGATGCCGAGCTACTGGCCGAACGACTACGAATTCCGCAGCACATCGCTCGCACCAAGCTCTTGCGCGCTTCGCTGGCGCTACTCCTCGGTCGCATGGACGAGGCGGATGTCTTGGTGGCTGATTGGGAGGCTTACGGCGCACGTGAAGGAATCAGCACCGCCGCGGCTGCAGCTGGATTTCGATATCGCTTGCAATACGAACGCGGCGACCTAGCGGACATCGAAACGCTGTTGACCGATGTAATCGCGGCGAACCCGTTGGTTCCTGTTTGGCGAGTGGCGCTGTGCGGTGTGTACGTGCAAACCGGCCGACCTGAATTGGCCAAGCCACACGTCGAGGCTGTCGCCAGCGACGACTTCGCAATGGTTCCGCGCAACTCTGCGTTTTTGCTGACGTGCTCGAGCACGGCGCGGGTCGCTGGCCAGGTCGGCGCGTTAGAGGCGGCCGAACTCGCCTACAACAATGTCGCCGCGTTCGACGAGGTGTTTCCGTTCTCCGGCGTCACCTACGAATACCCAGTCGGCGTCGGAGTAGGCGCGGCGGCGACTGCGCTCGGCTGGTACGAGAAGGCAGAACAGCACTTCGCCAACTCGCTAGCGCTGTGCGAGCGGGCGGGAGCAGTCACATACTTGGCCGCAACGCAGATTCATTGGGCCGAGATGTTATGTAAACGCGATGCCGCTGGCGACGCATCACGCGCACGCGAGATGGCGGAGTCGGCGTTGGCCAGCGCTAACCGGCTGGGGCTCGCGTACATACGCAAGCGCGCCGAGCACGTCCTCAGTAGCTGACCAAGTAGCTGACGACATGCTGCCCGTCATCGGCGAATTACGCCCCTGGAGCGATCCAACGATGCTGCAACTGCATCGCCTGCCGATGCACGTGCCATTGCTACTGAACGACGATGCTCGCATCCCGCTCGACGGTCAGTGGCACTTCCGACTGTTCGACACGCCAGAGTCAGTGCCGCCATCGGCCGTGCGCGGCGAGACGCCGTCCACAGGTCGCACCGTTGCGGTGCCGGGCAACTGGACACTGCAAGACACTGGTGACCTGCCTTGGTACACGAACGTGCAGATGCCTTTCCCCGGCCCGCCGCCAAGGTTGCCCGCGCGTAACCCGACGGGCGTGTATCGGCGCAGCTTTACCATCGGTCGCGGGTGGAAGAAGCAACAAGTCGTGCTGCACATCGGCGGTGCGGAGAGCGTGCACGCCGTGTACCTCAACGATCACTTCGTGGGCTACGGCACCGATAGTCGCTTGCCCAGCGAGTACGACATCACGCCGCATCTGGTCGCCGGACGCAACCACGTCGCCATCGTCGTCGTGCGGTGGAGCGCGCAGAGCTACGTCGAAGACCAAGACCAATGGTGGATGGCCGGTCTGCACCGCAGCGTCTTCATCGAGGCGCGTCCGATGGTGCACGTTGCCGACGTGCGTTGCCGCGCCGACCTGCGCGTCGCCGACGGCGTCGGTCTGCTCTCCGTACGCACCGACGTCGGGTCCGTGCGCGCGCCAGTGCGCGGCTGGCAGGTTCGCACGCGGGTGGAGACCGCGGGTGGCAAACGTGTCGGCGCAACACGGATTGCGCCCGTCCCCCACGCGTTCGACGCGCCGTACGTGTTCGCGGGTCACCACGTCGATGCCGCGTGGGAGTTGTCGAAGGTCGCGCCGTGGAGTGCCGAGTCGCCCACGCGCTACCGAGTTTGTGTCGAACTGATCCGTCCCGACGGAAGTGTCGCGCAGTCGACTTCGCAGATGGTCGGCTTTCGTCATGTCGAAGTGCGTGATCGACAACTACTGGTCAACGGACAACCGATTTGGATCTTCGGCGTCAACCGTCACGACCACCATCCCGATCGCGGCAAGGCAGTAACTGTCGACGACATGCGCGCCGACCTGCAACAGATGCGGCGCCACAACATCACCGCCGTGCGGACAGCCCACTATCCAAACGACTCCGCGTTCTACGACCTGTGCGACGAGTTGGGCATGTATGTGGTCGACGAGGCCAACATCGAGAGCCACGCCTACAACACCAGCTTGTGCAACGACTCGCGCTACCAAGCAACGTGGTTGTCGCGCGGGTCGCGGATGGTGCAGCGCGATCGCAATCACTCGAGCGTGATCGTGTGGAGCTTGGGTAACGAGAGCGGCTATGGCGTCAACCACGATGCGCTCGCCGAATGGATTCGTCGCGACGACCCGACCCGGCCGCTGCACTACGAGGGCGCGGTGTTCCACAAAGGCTGGGTCGATGGTGGTCTGCACGCGAGTGATCTGGTGTGCCCGATGTATTCGCCGATCAACGACATCGTCGCCTATGGCCGTTCCGGCAAGGGCACGCGACCGCTGATCCTGTGTGAGTACAGCCACGCGATGGGTAACAGCAACGGATCATTGTCCGACTACTGGGCGGCGATCACGTCGACGCCGGGGCTGCAGGGTGGATTCATCTGGGAGTGGAAGGACCACGGACTACGGCAGACGTTGCCGGATGGTTCGACTCGCCTCGCCTACGGCGGACAATTCGGCGAGAGTCCGCACGACGGCAACTTCGTTGCCGACGGGTTGATGTCGTCGGACCTTGCGCCGCACCCGGCGATGCACGAGGTTGCGTGGGTCCATCGCCCGGTCACGGTGCAACCCGGTCGGCGCGCTGCCACGGTGCGCATTTCCAACCGGCAGTCGTTCAGCGATCTGCGCGCATTCGACGCGCAGTGGTCGCTACTAGTCGGCGGTGTCGAGACGCGCAGTGGTCGCTGGCGTCTACCCGCGGTCGCGCCACACAAGTCGGTCGATGTACCGCTGCCGTGCAAGGTGCCGGCAGGCAACGACGAGGTACACCTTTCGGTGCGCTTCACCCTGCGTCGGGCCACCGCGTACGCGGACGC
>JAYVVU010000397.1:0-2743 GCA_043786755.1 Actinomycetota bacterium | reverse complement strand
GGCGCGCGGAAGACGGTCACCCGGCGCCCGGTTGGTGGGAGGGTCTGATCGGCCCCGGACTGGCGATCGACACCGATCGCTTCTTCGTCGTGTGCGCCAACGTGTTGGGCGGCTGTCAGGGTTCGACGGGTCCGGCATCGCCGCACCCAGTCGACGGTCGTCCGTACGGAAGCCGCTTTCCGGTGATCACCGTTCGCGACATGGTGCGCGCACAAGCGCGCCTTGCCGATCATCTCGCCATCCATCGTTGGCACTCGGTGGTCGGCGGTTCGCTCGGCGGAATGCAAGTGCTCGAGTGGGCGATCACATTCCCGCAACGCGTTGGTTCGATCGTGCCGATCGCGACGTGCGCGCAAGCCACCGCGCAACAAATCGCGTGGGGCGCAATTGGTCGCCGGGCCATTCGACTCGATCCGTTGTGGAACGGCGGCGACTACTACGACGCGCCCGATGGTGCCGGGCCGTGGGAAGGACTCGCGATCGCGCGGATGGTCGCGCAGGTGACGTTCCGAAGCGACAACGTGTTCACCGATCGCTTCGGTCGCGAGGTCGCCGACAGCGCGACCGCGGGCGAGCCCGTTGGGTTGTGGCAACGCTTCGAAGTCGAGCGCTATCTCGACTATCACGGCGACAAGTTGGTGCAGCGCTTCGACGCCAACAGTTATCTCGTGATCGGCAAGGCGATGGACTTACACGACGTTGCGCGCGGTCGCTCCGGTGTTGCGCCGGCGATGGCGCGCATCGCAGCGCCGTCGCTGGTGATGGGAATCTCGAGCGACGTGTTGTATCCGGTCTACCAGCAGCGCCAGATTCACCAGTGGATCTCGGCTGGCGGCGCGCCGGTCGAGTTCATCGAGATCGATTCGCCGCATGGACACGACGCGTTCCTCATCAACCTCGATCAGGTTGGCCCGCCGGTGAAAGCGTTCCTGGAGACAACCGTCAGTTCTTGAGGCGACCGGCTTTCGCATCGGCTTTCGCGAGCTCGGCATCGAGGATCGCGATGGCCTTGCTTTTCTTCGGAATGCGCAGCGCCATCATCGTTTGTGTCGGCACGCCGTCGACGCTCTGTTGCGCGACGTAGATCTCGAGTCCTTTGGGTGGATCGGCCGACTTGCCGACCAGTGTCCACAAACTGCGCTGCCGACGCATCATCTTCTTCTGCGTGATGTGCAGCGCGCCACCGTTCATGATCGCGACTTGCGTTTCGCGCGGATGGCCGGCGAGCACGCCGTGAAAGAACTCTTGTGCGCCGCACATGAACCGTTGGCCGTCCTTGGACACCCAGTGCGGCTCCATGCGGTAGCCGAACCACCACATTCCGCCCATGACGACGATGACGACTGCAAGCCAGACGAATTCCACGGCCCCAGCATTGCCGATCCGGCCCGTGGGGGTCTATCGGGCGCCCAATGCGCGGCCCAATGCGCGGAGTGGCATTCGGCCGCTTTCGTGCGAGAATAGGGCTTATGACGTTGCTCGCCGCCCAGTTCGAAGACCCCGAACGCGCCCGCGTGATCTATCTGGCGGCCGGCGGATTGGTGCTGGTCGCGATCTTCGTGATTGCTGGAACCGTGTGGTGGTGGCGCTCGGCTGCAGTCGAGCACCCGGCGCTCGCTCCGCTGGAAGTCATGGGCACCAAGTCGTGGTGGAAGGGCGATCACGGCGACCGCCGCAACCGACTCGATTCGGTGCGCCCCGAGGGTGCCGAGCCCGGCGATACCTCGCTGATCGTTCCCGATCCGGTCGATCTGCTGGAAACCGATCGCACCCGTCCGCTCGATTTCGACGACCTGCTCGACCTTCCCGAGGAAGTCGAAGCAGCCGAGGAAGCCGAAGACGAACCTGACGAAGACTGGCGTAGCGCCGAGATCGTGCCCGACGTGCGCCGCGACCCACCTCGCCGCGAGGTTGTCCGTGAAGTTCGTCGCGACGCTCCCGTGCCGATTCGGTCGCGGGCGCCGATCGATCCTCTGCTACGTCCGAACGACGACTACTGACGCATATGGCACAGGGACTCGATGTCGACGCAATGCTGGCCAGGTTCCGCGAGCGGGCGGCGGCCGTCAAGAACCGTCCGTTACCGCCGGTGGCGGGGGAGGAGCGGGCGCAGTTTGTGAAGCAAGCCCAGCTCGATTTCCAGGACTACGCCATCGTCGGCGATGCCGTCGGCACGATGGAAGACGGCGTGCTGGTACTGCGGGTCGACCTACGCCCGAAAGGCACCTGAGGCCAGGTTCACCCCTCGAAGTCACACGAAATCCACCGTGGATGTGGAATCGCTGTGACTTCGACGGTCAATCACCGTTGCCGGTCTTGGCCGAATCTCGCTAGATTGCTTTCGCACATTGCGGACGTGGCTCAGTTGGTAGAGCATCACCTTGCCAAGGTGAGGGTCGCGAGTTCGAATCTCGTCGTCCGCTCGAAAAACATGCAGGTAGAGGCCCACTTCGGTGGGCCTCTTGCGCGACCGGGGTGGTCCTGTCCTATTTTTGCCCATCAGCGCGATCGAGAGTTCCAGTGATAGCCAGTGATGTCCACCGCGGCGTCGCCGAGTCGGTGGTCGGCTTCGATTCGTTCACCCAGCCAACGTTGTTCCACCTCGAATGGCAACTGAGACCTACCCAGGGCGGCACAAACGTCGTTGCGTGGCGCGACAACGGCTGGATCGATTACGGTGCGACAGCATTGGTGGTGACAATTTGAATATGCTCGCTCAACAAACTGGCAAGCAGACGATCTA
>JAYVVU010000396.1:0-2748 GCA_043786755.1 Actinomycetota bacterium | reverse complement strand
GGCGCCGCGCACACGAAGTTTGCCGACCAGTTCAACGAGCGCCGGATGGGCGATCAGGCAGGGGTCGATCGGCACGACTCGGTGACTCGCCGCGGCGCGCAAACCGACCGTTCCATCATCGGCAACCGCCAACCGCAGGGTCGTGCGGTATTGCCACGGCTCGACTGCCCCACCCGCACGGACATGTGCGTCCGGAAGCTTGGCAATGCGTTGCAGCGCCTCGGCAACGATCTCGGTCTTCCACAGCAATTGCGCTTCCGGTTGTGCGTGTTGCCAACTGCAACCGCCACACCCCGCCGCCACTTGCGGGCACGGCGCGTCGACGCGCAACGCCGACGCCTCGAGGATTGCGGTGGCGTTACCGCGTGCGAAGTCGCGCTTGCTCGTGTGGACGTCGACGACCGCCGACTCGCCCGGAAGCGCACCGTTCACGAACACGACGCGGCCATCCGCGAGATGAGCCAACGCATCGCCACCGGCCACCATCTTCTCGGCCAGAACCGTTTCGGTGAGGTTCGACGCGGCCATCGACTGCGACACTGTCACATACACGTCACCTACACGGCAGATACCCCGCTACCCTCGGGATTGATGGCTCGCATCGAGATTGCGCCAAGTGTGTTGCCTGCCGACTTCTCACGACTCGGTGAAGAGGTCGCCGACTTGCAGGCTGCTGGCGTCGATCGCATCCAGTGGGACGTGATGGATGGTCAGTTCGTGCCCAACCTCACTTTTGGTCCCGATGTGATTGCCGCTGCTCGCCCGTACGCCACTGTTCCGTTCGAGGCACATCTCATGGTGCTGACGCCCGACGTGATGGCTGCCGACTACGTGAAGGCTGGCTGCCAGCGCCTGATCGTGCACGCCGAGGCGTGTACACACCTGCATCGCACGCTCGCCAACATCGCATCGCTCGGTGCTACTGCTGGTGTTGCGCTCAACCCCGCCACGCCGGCCAGCGCCGTCGCTCACGTGCTCGATCTCGTCGATCTGGTGTTGGTGATGACGGTGAATCCCGGTTTCGGGGGCCAGAAGTACATCGCCACCATGGAAGCCAAGATCGCTGAAGTGCGGGCCATGCTCGACGCCGCCGGCCGCACCGAGGTGGGCGTTGAGGTCGATGGCGGCATCGGTCCGGAAACAATCGCGGGCGCTGTGTCGGCCGGCGCAAACGTGCTGGTTGCCGGCAGTGCGCTGTACCGCGACAAGCAAGGTCTCGCCCACGCCGTGGCCGACCTGCGAGCACGCGCTCTTGCCGTTAACTAAGAGCTGCCGTTAGCTAGGCGGTTAACTAGGCGGTTAGCTAGACCAGTCGGTCAACAAGGGCGAAACCGGCGCGCACCCAATCCCTAGAGTGCTGCCGATGCCGATCCAGCACCTTGCCACCCCTTACGGAGCCGAGTCGTTGCGCGCACTGCGCGCGGCGATCGACGAGGTGCAGGCGGGCGACCCACTGGCAGCGGTCACCGTGCTGGTGCACTCCAACGCCGTTGGAGTTTCGGCGCGCCGCTGGCTGGCGGCAAACGGCGGAATCGCGGCGGCTCAATTCCTCACCGCTTTTCGCTTCGCCGAGTTGCTCGGTGGTGCATCGTTGGCTGGCGCGGGCAAACGTCCGGTCAGCACGCCGGTCGTCGATGTTGCGGTTCGCCAGGTGCTCGCCGAGTCGGCCGGCGTCTTTCAACCAATTGCACAACATCAAGCCACCATTACTGCGGTGCGCAACACGTACAAAGAGTTACGCCACATCTCGGCGGCTGCACTCACTCGGCTCGCGACAACTGGCTCCGTGCGAGCGCGCGAAGTGGTGCGGTTGCATCGCACGATTCACAGCCGTCTCGGCGACGAGTGGTACGACGAAGCCGACCTGTTGGAAGCGGCGTGCGCGGCCGCGGCCGTCGCTCCCCCGCGCACGATCGTGTTTCTTCCGCAGCGATTGCGCGCCACCGAGTCTGCGCTCATCGACGCGCTGGGCGAACACGGCGCGGTGTTCGTGCTCGAAGGCACACACGATTTACCTAGCGACCTCGCGCTCGAAATCGTCGACGCATCCGACGCCGACGAGGAAGTGCGCGAAGCAGTTCGCATCGCGGTCGCCGCAGTTCACGATGGCACTGCGCTGCACCGCATCGGCATTGTGTGGCCGCGCCACGAACCGTACGCACGCTTGGTCGGCGAACATCTTCAGCAAGCTGGCATCACGTGGAACGGCCGTCCCGGCGTGGCGCTTCACGAACGGCTGGCAGCGCGCTTGGTGCTCGACGTGTTGCAACTCGATCGGCGCGGCATTCGGCGCGCCGATCTATTTGCTTTGCTCGCCAGCGTGCCTGCTCGTACGAAGAATCGCAGGAAGGTGCCACGCCAGAAGTGGGAGCGAATCTCGCGCAACGCTGGGCTAGCTGGCGACGCCGATTGGGCGACGCGCCTCACGGCGTACGCCACGATGCAACGCTCTTACGAGAATGAGGGCGACGCTGTCTATGCCGAGCAGCTGCTTGCCTTCGTCGACGACCTGCGCGCCCAGCTCGGCGCTCGCGATCAACCGCGGCCCTGGAAGCACTGGGCGCACATCGCCCGCACTCTGTTGCATCGTTGGCTCGGCGGGCTGCCCAGCGAATCGTTGCTGCCGCCCGAAGAAACCGAAGCACTCATTGCCGTGCAAGCATCGCTCGATCGCCTCGAGCGCCTCGACAGCCTTGCCGAGCCGTGCACGCGCGCGGTGTTCGCCAACACGCTCGATGCCGAACTCGA
>JAYVVU010000395.1:0-2756 GCA_043786755.1 Actinomycetota bacterium | reverse complement strand
GCGCACTACCAAAGTTGGCGAACGCCTCGATCACATCGGCGGTGGTGTGCTCGCCGGGCACCAACTCGAACAACTTCATCACGCGCACCGGGTTGAAGAAGTGCGTGATCGCGACGTCGCGCTGAAAGCGCGCCGTCATGCCTGCTGCGATGTCGCTCAGCGGAATGCCCGACGTGTTCGAGCTGATCACAGAGCCGTCCTTGCGCAACGGTTCGACCTTGGCGAACAGCTGCTGCTTGAGCGCGAGGTCCTCAACGATTGCTTCGCAAATCCAGTCGTAGTCGACGATCTTGGCGAGGTCGTCGAACGTGCCGGTCGTGACCAGATGCCTGTCGGGTTCGTCGACGGACTGCAGCCCGCGCTCGGCAGCTGCGAGCGTGAGGTCGAGCATCAGCACTCGGCACCCGACCGCCGCGCTCGCGGCGGCAATGCCAGCACCCATGGTGCCGCAACCGAGCACCGCTACCGATTCAATTCGACGACTCACGTAAACCTCCAAGAAACAAAACGGTCAAAACCCTAGTGTCGCCGAGTCGATCGATTCGGTGGCGACTATCTCGCCCACTGGTGACTGCCGGAATGCGTTGAAGAACGCCGTTACTGCTTGACGAGAACCAGTCATCTCGACGTCGCCGCTACGTCGGGCGTCGGCGAGTGACACGCGACCGAGATAAGTGCGGTAGAGCGCGGCGCGATCGGTGCGCAGAGTTACGTCGATGTCGAAGCCCGGATCGGCAAGACAAATCGAGGCTTCATCTTCGACGACGATCCAATAGCGACTCGGGTGATCCGTGAACGGGACGTAGACCGTGAAGCGCGGGCGCGGTAGATCGGTGGTGTCCAGTTGGCGGTGAAGCCACCACATCAGAAGGTCTGGGTCGAGTTCGCCAGCCACGGGTTCGCCGAATGTCCACCGCGCGCCCCACGTCGCGAGGCCGAACACGACCGCCTCGAGGTCTCGACCAGACTCAGTCAGCTGGTACGAACCGCCATCGTGATGTTCGACTACACCGGCCGTCGTGAGCTGGTGAAGGCGCCGCGTGAGCAGCGCCCGCGACAGGCCAGGATTACCGCGGATCAGCTCGTTAAACCTGTTTGTACCGGTGAGCAAATCGCGGACGATGTGGATCGTCCAACGGTCGCCGAGAAGCTCGGCGGTACGCGATATCGGGCAGTACTGACCGTAGGACTTCATTGTCCGAACCTATCGGTTCAGTATTGGAACTATCCGGCACGATGGCGACCGACTTGGATGGAAGGTGTCCCCCACCGAAAGGCCTCAACCATGCGAATCGCCAAGAACGACATTCCGACCAAGATCTCCGTCCCGGGCGCAACCGCTCGCCAAGCGCTCGGCTTTGGTGATCCATCTGCATTCTCGTCGCTCGGCGCCGAATACTTTTCGCTCGACGCAGGCACCGATATCGCACCACTACTCCAAGGTCTCACCGACGACGCCTGCCACGCACCGCACTGGGGATTCATGATCTCCGGAAAAGTAGTGGTCGCCTACACCGACGGGAGCGAAGAGACCTGCAGCAGCCAAGACCTGTTCTACTGGCCGGCAGGCCACAGTGTCCGCGTCACCGACGATGCCGAGGTGATCCTGTTCAGCCCACAAGCCGAGCACACTGCAGTAATGAATCACATGCTCGCCAAGATCGCCGGATGAGCGCACCCCACATGTCCAACACGACCGGAGGCACCACCATGCAAGGCAACGAACAACTCGCCATCATCATTCCCCGGCTGCGCGAAGTCGGCGCAAAGATCGACGCAAGCCAACTTAACGGGCCGACTCCGTGCAAAGACTTCACAGTCGCCGGAGTGCTCGGACATATGACCGGCCTGGCATCCGCATTCGCCCCGATGTTCCGTGGCGAGGAGCCACCGAGCGACGACGACTCGAGCGACGACTCCACCGAGATGGCCCGATTCGACATTGCGATGGCAGCATTGCTCGACGCAGTGCAGTCACCCGGTGCACTCGATCGCACGATTCAGACACCCGGCGGCGAAATGCCCGGCGCCGTGTTCGCCCGCCTAGTCGCGTTCGACGGACTCGTGCATGGCTGGGACCTTGCCACCTCAACAGGACAGCCGTGGAATCTCAGCGACGAACTTGTCGCCGAAGTCGACGGCTTCGCGCGACAGGCAATCACGATCGAGATGCGCACTGGCGACGCCTTCGCCGCCGAGCAGCAACCAGCGAAGAACGCGACCCCGGTCGAGCGGCTAGCCGCGTTCTCCGGCCGCCTCCCAATGAGTAGTTAGTAACTCTGCATCGCTCAGTCGAGTGTCACCGTTGTTCGACCGGACAGAAGCTGGGGCCTGATCGGCTGGTCATCTTGTCGGACCGTGGTTGCGCTGTACCTTTCGCGCGACTACCCTTACATTTATGCCGAATGTAAAGAATCGACGCCGAGGGGCGACTCGCATCAGCAGCAAGAACCAGATCACTATTCCGGCCAGCGCTCTGCGCGCCGCCGGCCTTGAGATTGGCGAACGCGTTGTGGCGCATGCCGACGGACCTGGTCGGGTCGTGCTCGAACGCGAACACGACGTGCTCGCTGAATTTGCCGGCGCGATGACAGGCGCGTACACGAACAACGAACTCGACAAGTTGCGCGACGAGTGGCGCTGATCCACCTCGATGCTGGTGTGATTATCGGCTTCCTCGATGGCAACGATGCACACCACACAGCGGCGAACTCGAAACTGACCGAAGCACTGCACAACGGCGACAGCTTTGCTAT
>JAYVVU010000394.1:0-2758 GCA_043786755.1 Actinomycetota bacterium | reverse complement strand
CACTGATGGCGCTGCTGCCGCACTTGATCTTCGTTGCCGACGGCAGGTACTCGATCATTCCGTTCCCGTTGATGGCGATCGCGCTTGGTGCCGCCGGTGCCAGCTTTATGAAGGCGTGGCCTCGCCAGCGCACGACGTTCGCTGTCGCCGGTCTTGTCGTGCTGTGGGTCGCGCTCACCACGCTTCCGTTCCTCGACCGCCAGAACACATCACTCGCCGACAACCCGAATGCGTGGCAAGAACGCGTCATTGCGCGACTGCACGAACTCGATATCGATCGCCTCGCTGGCTACTACTGGTTCGTGCTGCCCATCGAGTACCGCACCGATCAAGCGATTCGTACCGCAGTTGCCGGCAACCCGTACGTGATTCGCTTCCCCGAGTCGCAACAGATGGTCGAGACGTCGCGACCGGAAACGGTTGCCTTCTTGTTCCCACCAGGCGAGCAAGATCCGAACTGGTTCTACATGGACCTCGGCGCCTATCGCCAAGAAGACCTCGGCGGCATGATTCTGTATGTACCGTTTGCCGCTGGCGACGGGGATTAGCCAAGAACAACTAAGGGGCAACGCATCGTGTGGCAGGGAAAGTCGTTGGCAGTGATCCTGCCTACCTATAACGAAGCGGCAAGCATCGCCGAGTGCATCAACGCGTTCAACGCGCTGGGCATCGTCGACGAGATCATCGTCGTCAACAACAACGCGCACCCCGACACTTCTTCTGCGGTCTCGGGCACAGTGGCTCGCGAGGTGCACGAGTCAACACAGGGTTATGGCGCCGCAATTCGCCGAGGCTTCGCCGAGACCGCACACATGGATCTGGTGTGCGTATGCGAACCCGACGCAACGTTTCATCCGCCCGACATCTTGAAGCTGTTGCCCTTCACCGAGGATGTGGATCTCGTGCTCGGCTCGCGCACAGTGCAGACGTTCATTCTCAGCGGCGCCAACATGGGCTTCTTCTTGCGCTGGGGAAACTGGGCGGTCGCCAAGTTCACCGAAACTTTGTTCAACACGGTCTACCTCTCCGACGTCGGCTGCACTTTTCGTGTGATCACACGCGCCGGCATCGACCAGATGACACCGCGCTTTCGCGGCAACGGTTCCTCGTTCGGTTTCGAGATGATGCTGCACGCCGCACGCTTGCGCCTGCAGTTGGTGCAAGTACCGGTGAAGTATCTGCCGCGTGTTGGCGAGAGCTCCGTCACCGGTGATCGCAAGAAGACGTTCCGATTGGGAATGTCCATGATTGGCCTCGCCATTCGCGAGCGTGTGCGTCGCGACTGAGTTGTTCCACTACACGGTGCGGATGCACTCCCACGTCGCGAACTGATACGCCGGCAGCCAACCCATCGCCTTCGACTCGGCGGCAGTGGCCACAATCGTCAGATCGTCGGGGCGTGCACCGCGCACGATGTCGGCCACATCGAACACGTCGCCGTTCGGTGCGGGTACGTCGCCCTCGCCACCAAGTAGTCGGGCGAAGTCGTCGGTCACCAGAACGGTGGTCGTGAACCCGGCCGCTCGCAACATCTCGGTGAGATCCCACCCGAAGTTCCAACACACGAGCGTGTTGTCCGCGTGGTACTCGGGCGTCAACGGCGCCGCCGTCGTCCCGCGCACAAGTGGTACCTGCAAATACATCCGGCCCTTCGGCGCGAGCACGCGATAAATCTCCGCCAGCGCCGTGGCCGTATCGGGAACATGTTCGAGCACGTGTGGCGTGAGCAACACATCGAGCGACCCGTCGGGCAGCGCCATGTCTTGCAGGTCGATCTGAATGTCGGCGCGGTGCGCACCGAGGTCGTAGTCGCTCGCCTGATAATCGAAGTGGCGGCGCATCATCGACCGGTAGTCATCGCCCATGCGCGGGCTGGTCTCCAGCACGCGCAACTTGCCTTGCCCCTTCGATTGCGCCCGACCGGCGCACCACAACAAGAAACGATCACGTGCCGACGATTCGCAGACTGGGCACAGCGCCGACTCGACGTGCGCGATGCCCACGAAGGAGGCGCCGGCCCAGCCACAGATGTTGCATCGTCGCGGCCCACCGCTGTTCAAGCGCCCAACAAAACCGTCGCCCTTCTCAACCCACCACTTGTCGGTCGGCAAACCGAGGCCAACGGTGCGGGCAACCGGGCGCAACCGCCGCCGAACTCCAAGCGGGAGCATTCGGCCTATCCGTCGCAGCGACCTGGCAACCAAGCGGCTCGACATATTTGGTCAGCCTATTCGCTTGCACCTTTGGCGCACCGAGCCAGTCCCCCCCGACGGCTGACGGGGGCCAGCGAGTATCGTCGAGCTGTGCCATCTGTCTCCGGGTTCTTCCGACGGTTACGTGCGCTCGGTTCGCTACCTACCCAGGTCGCTGAACTGCGCGCGATGGTCGAACAAATGAACCAAACGCTGTTGACGCTGAACCACGAGGTTCACTCGGGCGCCGAGGAGTCACTCCCGCTATTCCTCGGCTATTCCGAGCGGTTGCGACTCGACGCCGACACCGCCATTGGCGCCGCGCAGGTGATCGAGCGACAGCTCAGCGAGCTGGAACACACCATCGCGTCGCTGCGTCGCGATGGCTAATGCACTGCGTCACGACGTGACGCAACTGCTCGTCGATGCCCGACCCGTCTGCCACCCGACCGCTGGCCACCGCGGTATCGGTCGCTACACGCTGGGGCTATTAGGCGGTCTGCAGCAGATCGGTGCTCCCGTCGTCGGCCTTTACGAGACCACGGCCGAAGCCGAACGACTGTCCG
>JAYVVU010000393.1:0-6443 GCA_043786755.1 Actinomycetota bacterium | reverse complement strand
AATTACGGGCGTTGCCCGGCGATGCACTCGCTGCGCTCGGCAACGTTGCCAACTGGCGTTTCGCGTTCGCGAAGACCAGCTATCAAGACCTGTTCGTTGGGCGGCCAAGCCCACTCGCCCACTACTGGTCGCTCGCCATCGAAGAACAGTTCTACGCGTTCATGCCCGTCATCGCGCTCCTCTGTCTGCGGCGCAGTCGCCGAACGCTGTCGCTCGTCGCTGGAGGGATGTTGCTGGCGTCGGTCGCTGCCAACCTGTTCACCAGTGACCAAAACCTGATTTACAACGGAACGCATACTCGCGCCGCCGAATTGCTCGTCGGGGTCCTGCTCGCGCTACACGCTCCACACTTGGGCCGATTGGTGCGAGCGTCGGTTGGGTGGGTCGCGCTTACCGGCTTCGGCGCATTGGTCGCGACGACTTCCGTTTCCGATGCCTGGCTGTACAACGGTGGCCTCCCACTGTTCGCTCTCGTGTCTGCCGGACTGGTCCTGGCCGTCATCGGCCCCCATGGCTCCGGTCTGACGAAACTGATGTCGTTACGACCGCTGGTCGTGCTTGGCCACTGGTCGTACGCGCTCTACCTCGTTCACTGGCCGATCTACCTGGCGCTGAACCCCGAACGCACAGGAATCTCGTCGTGGCCGTTACTCGCCATCCGCGTCGCATTGGCCCTGTCTGTTGCGGCGCTGATCACCACCTTCCTCGAGCGTCCGATTCGACAGCGACGCATCGTCGTTGGCGCGCGCCAGGGCTCGTTCGCCTCGATCGTCGTGGCCGCAGGAATTGTTGCGGCATGTTTCGCCTTGCCGGCACCATCGTTCTCCGATAACGAGGAACTGCTCGCCGCCGGCAACGACGGACGAATCGTGTTCGATGAAGCGGAGCCAAGCACGGCGCCCGACTCCGTTGCCACGCGCGCGGTCTTGGTGGTGGGAGCAGGTACCGAGGTTCCACAAATGTTGCGGGATCGCGGTCTACAAGTCATCGACGCGACTGACTCAAGGTGTCCCCTGACTCCCGCAGTTGAAGTGCAACTCGCAACGAGTGCGGTGGTCGACACCGTGACGTGTGGCGATCAGGTGCCGGCGTGGATGGAAGCCGCCGCCACTGCGGATGTCGTCGACGTTGTCGTGGCGTTGGGAGACATTGATGAAGGAGTCGTGCGCGACGCGACGGAGGTCGGGTTTCCCGATGCGAGCGACTACGCCAGAGTGGCGGCGCGGTGGCTGCACTTCGGCGCCGCGCTGAACCGACTGTGGGACCAAATTCCCGCGACACTGCATGTGCAACTGGTTCGGGTTGGCGATGTCGACCCGACCCTGCAGTACGAGCTCACGAAGTTCGCGGCCAGCCGCTCAGCGCTACCCAATGTGCATTTCACCATCGACAGCGCAATTGAATCGCTGCGGCTGGCGAGCACAACAAACGATCGGCTGCGAGTGTTGGTCGTCGGCGATTCGACTTCTGTGATTCTCGCTGCCGCCCTCTACCGTGCAGCTCCCGAGCGACTCGACGTCGAGTGGATTGGTGCCAACGGTTGCCCCGTCGTGCAAGTTGTCGCACTCCGGTCAACGACCGCCGAGCCGTGGACCGACGTCGATTGCCCGGCAACTAGCGACAATCTCGCGGAGCGACTTGCCGCGTTCAAGCCCGACGTCGTGGTGTTGATGGTCAGCGCTGGTGAGCTGCTGCATCAGCAGTACGCGGGCGACGACGGCGACCATGTGGCCGGTGACAGCGAGTTCACGGTTGTCCACGACGACTTCATTGATGCCTTCAGCGCGCTGCTGCCAGGCACGCCTCTGCTGATCGCCGATTGCCCGCAACTCATCACCAGTGGATTTGTGAAGCCGGAGACTGCATCGCCCGAGCGAATTGCGGCATGGAACGCGCAAGTGCTCCGGTGGATCGGAAGCTCGTCGGGAATTGGGCTGTTTCCTTACGCTGCCGCGATCAATGAGCGGCAGCAGGCGAACCCGAAGGAATCTGTGCTGGTCGACGGCATCCACGCCGACGTCAACATCCTGATCGAGCTGGTCCACAGCCGCCTACTTGACGTGATTGAAACTGCCGCAGCTGGCTAACCTCAACGGTCTTGCTCGCGACCATTCGTACACGCCTTCGTCGCCCACCGATGGATCCGACTTTCAAAGCGGCTCTCCGCAAGGGCCTGATCGGCTTTGTGATCTCGCGCATTTGCGTGCTCGGCGGCGCCGCCGTCGTCGCAGCCCAAGAAGTCGTCACGATCAACGACGCCAAAGGCGTGCGACCGGCGAATGCCAGCAAACTGCTGATGAACGTCTTCGCCGGGTGGGACGGCGTGTGGTACCTGCGCATCGTTCGCTACGGCTACCCGCACCACATCCCCGAGCAACTCACCTACCACCAGCTCCCGGCGCGGGCCGCCTTCTTCCCACTGTTTCCGACGATCGTGCGCGTCGCGGACAAGGTGCTCCCTGGCCACGACGCCGTCGCTGGTGTCGTCGTCAACCTCGTGCTCTCGATCATCGCCGTCGGGTTGATCGGCCTATTGGCCTTCCGGCTGTGGGGTGCGCGCGTTGCCGAACGCAGCATGCTGCTGACAGCGTTCTTCCCTGGCGCCTTCGTCTTGTCGTTCGTGTACGCCGAAGCACTCTTGCTGGTGCTTGCAGCAGCGTGTCTGTTGCTGTTGCAACGCGAACGATGGCTCGCGGCCGGCATCGTCGCCGCGCTCGGAACTGCCACGCGTCCAAACGGTCTCGGCCTGGTCGCTGCCTGCGCGGTCGCCGCCTACTTCGCGATCCGCGACGACCGCAAGTGGCGCTCGCTAGTCGCTCCCCTGTTGGCACCAGTTGGCTTCATTGGGTTTCAACTCTTTCTGTGGCACCAAACCGGCGAACGCGGCGCATGGTTCCGCGTGCAACGGGTTGCATGGAACGAAGGCGCCAGCTTCGGTGGCTCTGCAATCTCGGCAACGTTCGACTTCCTGCGCCATCCGCTCTCGTCGCCGGCCGATGCACTCACCGCAATCTCGGTAGCCACGACCGTTGTCCTTGTCGTCGCCGCGTGGAAGTCGCGACTGTCGTGGGCTCCCGCGGCATACAGCATCGTCGTGTTAGCGCTGATGGTTCTGCCGAGCACTGTGACAGCTCGCCCGCGCTTTGTGTACACCGCGTTCCCTCTACTCATTGCGTACGCGAAGTGGCGCGACAATGACGATGCCGATCGCTGGGCGTTCACCTACACATTGTGCGGTGCCGGCCTTGCGATACTTACTGCGATGTACGGGGTGCGCGGGGCTATTCCATGACACGACCGCGTTGGCTGGCGCTGGTTGTCTATCCGCTAGTCATGCTGTCGTCGCCGGGAAAGATGCCCGCCGACACAAAACTGTTCTTGTACCTCGATCCCGGCGGCGTGTTGCGCCGAGCGACGAGCACGTGGGACACCAGTCAGTTCGCCGGCACAGTCCCCCATCAGCAAATCTCGTATCTCTGGCCGGCAGGACCATGGTTTTGGTTGATGGACCGACTGAACGTGCCCGACTGGATTGCGCATCGCCTATGGATCGCATCGTTGCTGTTCTTCGCTGGGTGGGGCGTTCACTGGCTCGCTCGCCAACTCGGCTTCCGTGCGCACTGCGCACTGGCCGCTGCTTTCGTCTACATGCTGTCGCCATACGTACTCGCCTACATCTCGCGCACGTCGGTGATGTTGCTGCCGTGGGCAGGCCTCGGCTGGCTTGTCGGCTGCACGGTGCTGGCGGCGCGCCACGGAGGCTGGCGCTATCCCGCCTGCGCGGCGTTAGTGGTGCTGACGGTTGGGTCCACCAATGCGACAGCGCTCGCGCTCATCGCGCCGGCACCGATCGTTTGGCTGGTGCACGCTGCAGTCGGCAAAGAGATCACATGGCGCAGCGCGTGGCTCGCGGCGGTGCGCATCGGGGCGCTGTCGTTACTGGTGTCGGCATGGTGGATCGTGTTTCTCGGTGTCCAAAGCCACTACGGCATCGACATTCTCTCCTACACCGAAACCCTTGAAGCCGTCAGCAGCACATCAATCGCGCCGGAGACCCTACGCGGTCTCGGCTATTGGTTGAATTACATCCGCGATCACGTGCAAGCGACTACCGATGCCGCAGGGTCGTATCACACAAACATCGCACTACTAGTGACGAGCTACGCCTTGACGTTGGTCGGCCTGGTCGGGCTTGCACTGGTGAAGTGGAGCGGTCGCCGGTTTGCAGCGCTGCTGCTACTGGTCGGCACGGTGCTGGCGGTCGGCGTCTATCCGCTCACTCACCCGGCGCCACTCTTCTCAGCAGTCGCCGACAACACGCGCAGCACGCTTGCCTTGGCGCTGCGCAGCAGCACACGCGCGCTGCCGATGGCGATGCTCGCGTTGTCGCTCGGTGCGGCGGCTCTCGTCGGCGCGATTGGTCACATCAATCGCCAAAGGTTTGCGGGCGCCGCCGTTGCGCTGTTGGCAGTTGTCAACCTGCCTGCGTTGTGGACCGGCGGCCTCGTCGATCGTTTCCTAACCCGCGACGAGAAGCCGCCTAGCGCATGGCAGCAGGCCGTGGCCGCCCTCGGTGACGATTCTGACCCGAGCAACGCCAATACACGCGTGTGGCAACTGCCCGGCGCGGAGTTCGGTGCGTTTCGCTGGGGGTACACCGTCGACCCGCCGTTTCCGGGTCTATCGGCACAGCCGTTCATCAGTCGCGACCTGCAACCTCTCGGCAGCCCGGCCGCAATGGACCTGCTGTATGCACTCGACGATCGCTTTCAAAACGGCGTAGTCGATGCCGATTCGATCGCGGCGGTGGCACGACTGCTCGGCGTGCAAACCATCTGGGTCGCTGGTGACATGGCGTTCGAGAGGTTTCGTACGCCGCGTCCCGAGATCACCGACGCACTCTTTCGCACCGAGACGAGCGGACTCGGCGAGCCGCGAGCGTTCGGCGAGCCAACGGTGAATGATCCAGCTGTTGCAATGGTCGACGAGCTCACAGTGTCGGACCCGCGTATCGGTCAACCAATCGCTCCAGTGTTGCTCATCGACGTTGCCGACCTCGTCGCGATTATGCGTACCAAAACGACCGAGGTTGTTCTCTCCGGCTCGGGCGACGGTGTCGTCGATGCCGCCGCTGCCGGGTTGCTCACCGGACAGGAGGTGCTCTTCTACTCCGCCGCCTTGGACGACGATCTGGCCGACCGACTGGCGGGTGCAGCGTTGGTGATCGTGACCGACAGCAACCGCGACCGCGCTCATCAATGGCGTGCCTCGCAAGACAGCACCGGGTTCACCGAGGACGGCACTGTGGGCCGGGGGGTCAACCGTTTCGACAGCCAGGATCAACGACTGCCCGTGTTCACCAATCAAGCACTCGCAACGCAGACATATGTGTCGCTGCAGCAAAGCCCCGTGGTAGCCACCGCTTCGGCATACGGCTATCCACTCGGATATTGGCCGGAGTACCGCGCGGCGATGGCTGTGGATGGCAACGCGAGCACGGCGTGGGAGGTTGGCGGTCTCGGCGCAAATCCGATCGGCGAGTCGATCAGGCTGCAGACCGCGTCGGATGTTGCGCAACTGACGCTGCAACAACCGAACGGTGATCGGCGCATTACCGACGTCGACGTCGTCACGGCCGATGGCGTGCAGCATGTTGCACTCGCCGCCAACGCGGCCGTTGTTGCTCTCGACCGATCCGTCACCGACTTCACACTCATCATCCGCGGTGTGAGCGACGGCAGCGACCCGGTCGGCTTTGCAGAGATCGACACCGGTCTCGGTGCATCCGAAGAGGTCGTGGTGATGCCGACCGATGCGCTGTCGCAGGTGGCCGGTCAACCACTGGCACTGGTGATGACCCGCGAGCGCGTGCAGGCCACCGATCGCTATCGCCGCGACCCAGAGATCACCATCATTCGCCAATTCACACTCAATCAAGCCGAGGCATTGTTTCCCACCGTCACGATTCGTCTTGATGCACGCGCGGCCGACGAAGCGTTGGCCGCTGTGCTCGGTGCGCCGACTGCCCAGGCGAGCGGGAGCCTTGCCGGTGTGCCGTCAGCACGACCGTGGGCTGCTACCGACGGCGATGAAGCAACGGCCTGGAACTCGCCATTCGGTGATGCAGTTGGCGACTGGATCGAAGTGACACCCGCGGCGGATATCGAGTCCTTGCAACTCACACAGGTCGCCGACGACGAACACGCCGCCATCACCAGTGTCAGCATCGAGCGCGACGGTACGGAACTCACCGCCGCACTTGTCGGCAACGACCATGTCGCTGTTCCGCCCGGCACAGGTCCGGTTCGTATCACCGTGCTGGAAACTGACGGCGCGACGACCATCGACCGGCGGTCGGGCACCGCGATTGGTTTGCCCGTCGCCATCGCCGAACTGACTGCGCCAGGGCTCGGTGACTCACTTCCTACTGAGATCACTGGCGA
>JAYVVU010000392.1:0-6547 GCA_043786755.1 Actinomycetota bacterium | reverse complement strand
GCATCTAGCCGTCAACGGTTCTGTGGCGGCCGGGCAGGACGCGGGCATCCTTGTTCTCGGCGATGCCGCTGAGGTGCTGCGCGGCGATGTCCGCTCGTCGCTCGTCGGGGTAGGCGTCCCTCCGATAGACGAATTGATCAGCAGGGCCTACGAGCACTCGCTGCCGATCTTCGTTTGAAAGGGTTGCGCGGTGGCCCGTGGGGTCACCGAAGAAGAACTCGCCGCCGTCGGCGGGAAATTTGTGACGCCACCCGACGCGGCAAACCTCATCGCCTCAGCTGCGCGGGTCGTCAGTCTTTAGCGCCGACACGGTGCCTCCGGAGAGAATCGAACTCCCAACCAACGGGGTAGAAACCCGCTGCTCTATCCGTTGAGCTACGGAGGCGCTGTGTTGACTAGATGGCTCTCAGCCTAGGACGCGAGCAAGGCGCGACGCAGGAGGTCGAGCGCGCTGATGACGCTCATCTGGCGCATCTGTTCGCGCTGGCCGGGCATCCGCAACGTACGGGTATGAATTTCCTGCCCGATCGCGATGCCGACACAAAGGGTGCCGACGGGCATGCCGTCTTGCTCGTCCGGCCCGGCCACACCGGTAAGCGCCAAGCCAACGTCGCTGTGCAGCACACGCTGCACGCCCCGCGCCATTGCTGCCGCGGCCGCTTCAGTCACCACTGGTCCGGCTGGTACGCCGAGTAAGTCGAACTTCACCGCGCTGGCGTAGCTGACAATGCTGCCCCGAAACACATCACTGGCGCCCGGCACATTGGTCAGCCGACCTGCGACCAATCCGCCGGTGACCGACTCTGCCAAACCCAATGACAAACCGCGCTCGCGCAATAGTTGCAGCACCACCGACTCCATCGTGTCGTCGTCGGTGCCGAAGACCGTCTCGTCGATCAGCGCACGCACCTCGCCCTCCCAGGTGCCAAGTAAAACCCGCGCCGCCGACTCGGTCTCCGCTTTCGCAGTCAGGCGAACCTTCAACCCTTCCCAGCCACTCGCCAGAAACGCGAGGGTCGGATTCCCGGCGGCTTCGAGACGATCGATGACCGGGTCGAGTCGCTCGTTGAGGCCACTCTCGCTCTCGCCCCACGTGCGCAGCGTGCGACTGATGATGACCCCGGCTTCGCCGCTGCGCGCCAGCAGGTCGGGCAACACCGCACGCTCGATCATGTCTTTCATCTCGTGCGGCACACCCGGCACCGCGTAGATGACTTTCTCGACACCATCGATACGAACAGGACAAATCAGCCCCGGCGCGGTGCCGCGAGTTTGAGCGATGATCGTCGCCCCTTCGGGAACTTGCGCTTGGCGCAGATTGTTCGCGGGCATGCGTCGACCGCGACTGGCGAACATGTCGCGAATCACGTCCGCGATCTGCTCGTTGTGCTGCAACTCGACACCCATCACCGCCGCGATCGCTTCGCGCGTGAGGTCGTCGTGCGTCGGCCCTAATCCTCCGCACACGATCACCGCATCAGCGTCGGTGAGCACTCGTCCGAGCAGCGTCACGATGCGCGCATGGTTGTCGCCTACCTTCACCTGCAACAGGCTGTTGATACCCACTGCTGCGAGCTGCTCGCCAATCCATTGGCTATTCGTATCGGTGATTTGGCCAAGCAATAGCTCAGTACCAACAGCCACGACGTCGCAACGCATCGACTACGCCACCGGTGCGGGCTCGACGACCTGGTCGTGGTGACGCGCCCGCCACATGTACTGACCACCACTGATCAGCGCGAGTGCGACTGACACCCACAGCAACGAGTTCCACAGCCACTTCGCGTCAAGCGCGGTTAGCGGTGCGATCGCGAAGCCGACGCTGAGCTGTTGCGTGAACGTCTTCCACTTCGCCACCTTGCTGGCGGGAACGCTGACACCCTTGCTGGCGACGAACGTGCGATACAAGCTGATGCCCAACTCGCGACCGACCGTGATCGCCACCGGAACCAGCCAGAAGGTGTCGTTGGCGACCAGGATCAACATCGCGCCGAGCACCAGAATCTTGTCGGCGAGCGGGTCGAGGAATGCGCCGAGCGTGGTGGCGCCATGGCGGCGAGCCAGATAGCCGTCGATGCCATCGCTCGCGCACAGCACGAACCACAGCGCGAACGCGGGCCACGAGCCGCCGTCGCTGAAGTTGTCGGGAATCAGCACCAGCATGAACGGGGCAAGGATCACCCGCGCGACGGTGACCAGGTTTGCCCAGGTTTTTACGGACGACGGATCAACGGGCATCAGAGCGATTCTGCCACCAGATCGGGTCCCATGGCATCGATGATCCGAACGTCGTGGAACTGGCCAACAGAGAGATGGTCGGGGACTTCGATGATGCCATCGATCTCTGGCGCCTCTCGCGTACTGCGTGCTTCGCCTGTGCCGTCGACAAGGACCTTCACCGTGGTGCCGATCAACTCGTCGCGGCGACGAGCGGTGATCTCGTCTTGCATCTCGCGCAGTTCAGCCAAGCGATCGTTCATCAGCGACTCCGGTACCGCGCCATCAAGGCCCTGCGCATACGTTCCGTCCTCCGGACTGAACGAGAAGAACCCACACCAGTCGAGTTGGGCCTGCTCGACGAAGGCCAAGAGTTGGTCGTGGTCTGCTTCTGTTTCGCCTGGATACCCAACAATGAAGTTGCTGCGAAACGCGGCGGCTGGCTCGCGATCGCGAATGTCGCCGATGCGGCGCAGGAAACGATCGCCATCACCCCAACGACGCATCCGGCGCAGCAACGACTTACTGACGTGCTGCAGCGAAAGGTCGAAGTATGGAACACCGGTCTCGCAGATCGCGTCGATCAAGTCGTCGGAGAGGTCGCTGGGATAGAGGTACAGCAGCCGCGTCCACTCGGCGCGCGCACTGACCGCCTTCACCAACGGAACGATCGCGCCAGCGCCAAGCTCGTCGGGGCGATCTTTGCCGTAGCTGGCGAGGTCTTGCGCGACCAGAACGATCTCGTGTACTTGCAGTTGATCGACCTCGTCGAGGATCGACGAGATGTCGCGGCTGCGCTGCGGTCCGCGGAACGAAGGAATCGCACAAAACCCGCAGGAACGATCGCAGCCTTCGGCGATCTTGATGTAGGCCCACGGACTCGCCGACTTCGGCCGCGGCAGGTTCAACAGATCGAGCATCGGAATCTCCGCCGACACCGCGATCGAACGCTTTCCGGGCTTACTCATCAGGTTCACCGGCACACCGAAGCCGGCAACCTGGTCGACTTCCGGCAACGCCTCAGCCAACTCGTCGCCGTAGCGCTCGGCCATACAGCCGGTCACGACTAGCCGGCCGCCAGCCTTGCGTTGCTCGTCGAGCGCGAGAATCGTGTCAATCGATTCCTTGCGCGCCACATCGATAAACGCACAGGTGTTGACGACAACCAGGTCGGCTGAGCCAGGGTCGTCGGTGGGTGCCATGCCATCGGCAAGCAACGTGCCGATCAGCTTGTCGCTATCGACCTGGTTCTTCGGGCAGCCCAAGGTTTCGACGTAAAACAGTTGGGCCATGGCTTCTCAGGCTAACGGCAAGGGCTAACGGCAAGGCCGGAGGGACGGCCGCAGCAACTAGCGGTTGCGCTGCGCCTCCTGCAGCAACTCGAATTCTTCAACCGTCATGAGCACAGCACGTGCCTTAGAACCCTCGCTCGGGCCGACCACACCGCGCTGTTCCAGCAAATCCATGATGCGGCCAGCACGGGCAAACCCGACCTTCAGCTTGCGCTGCAACATCGACGTACTGCCCAACTGGCTACGCACGACCAGCTCCATGGCCTGGCGCATCAGCACCTCGTCTTCATCGTCGTCGGCCCCGTTGCCACCAAAGTCGCCAGCGCCCATGCGGCCCTGCGCGTCGTCGCCTTCCACACCGGCGACATACACAACTTCCGGAGCCTGCCGGCGCCAATGCGCGACCACCTTGCGCACATCGTCTTCGCTGACGAAGCAACCCTGAATACGCTGCGACACGTTGCTGTTGCCGGGCAGCAACAACATGTCGCCCTTGCCGACCAGCTTCTCGGCACCGGGTTGATCGAGGATGACGCGACTGTCGGTGAGGCTGTTGACCGCGTACGCGATGCGCGCCGGGATGTTGGCCTTGATGACGCCGGTAATGACGTTGACCGACGGCCGCTGCGTGGCGACGATGAGGTGAACGCCGACGGCGCGTGCCTTCTGCGCGATGCGGATGATGCTGTCTTCGACGTCGCGCGCGGCGACCATCATCAGGTCGTTCAACTCGTCGACCATGACGACGATGTACGGCATCCGCTCGAACGTCGGCTCGCCACCTGCTGTTTGTCGTTCAGGTTCCAGCACCGACCCGCCATCTGGCGGCGTGACCGAACGTAACTCGCCACGGTCGTAGGCGGCGTTGTAGCCGGTGATGTCGCGGAAGCCGACCTCGAACAGCACGTCGTAGCGCCGTTCCATTTCCTTCACGGCCCATGCCAACGCGTTGGCCGCCTTCTTCGGATTCGTCACCACTTGTGTGAGCAGATGTGGCAGTCGGTTGTACTGCCCCATCTCGACCTGCTTGGGGTCGATGAGGATCAGTCGCACTTGATCGGGCGTGGAGCGCATGAGGATCGAGGTGAGGATGCTGTTGAGACCGCTCGACTTACCGGCACCCGTCGTACCCGCGATCAGCATGTGCGGTGTCGTCGCCAGGTTGAGGAACACCGAACGACCGGCGATGTCTTTTCCGATCGCGACATCGAGCGGATGCGTTGCTGTCTTTGCTTCCGACGACGTCATCACATCGCCGAGGCTGACTAGTTGACGCGTGTGGTTCGGCACTTCCACGCCAATCGCGGAGCGACCAGGAATCGGCGCCAGAATGCGCACGTCGGTCGCGGCCATCGCGTACGCAATGTCGCGGTTGAGACTCGTGATGCGCGCGACCTTCACGCCCGAGCCGAGTTCGAGTTCGTAGCGCGTCACCGTCGGACCAACCGTCTGACCAACCAGGCGCGTATCGACCCCGTGCGACGAAAGCGAATCGACCAGCACGCGGCCACGCGCTTCGACCTCTGCCTTGTTGACGGTGTGTGCCGCGCTGCGCGGCAGATAGCTCATCGGCGGCAGTGACCAGTTGCCAGGCTTCGCCGCCGGGCCAAGGTCGAGTGGTGGTTGCACCGCGGGACCGGTCGGCAACTGCGGCACCGCTTTCGTGGCCGGGCGAAAGCCGGGATCGACTAACTCCGCCGGCTCGTCGTCCCACATCTCGTCGCCGGCACTGTCGTACAGCTCGGGTCGGGGAAAGCCGCCGGTGAGCGAATCGATCTCGCGATCGCTCTTCAGCGTCGACATGTCGCCGAACAGTCGCCTCGCTCGCCGACCAACCGGGCGGGTGACGGCGTTGACACTGCGCGCCGTGTTGCCAAACAACGTGCGCACGGTGCTGCCGGTGATGAGCAGCACGGCACCAAGGAACACGCCAGCGAGGATCACCACCGCACCGAAGTTTGCGACCAGCGAACGCAACGGTTCGCCGACGAGGGCCCCGAGCCAACCACCGGCCCGACCCAACGTGTCGAACCCGCTCATGATCTTCTCCGGCCCGCGCACGACGTGCAGCAGGCCGAGGATCGACAGGAAAGCGAGGCCCCACCCAATCGCCAAGCGGAAGCGGCGGCCGCTGCGCGAGTCGCGGATCAGCGCGACGCCGATGCCCACGAGCGCGATCGGCACCACGAAGCGGCCGAGCCCGGTGAACCAGCCCACGAGCGTTTCGATGCCGCGCCCCAACGGGCCGGCGAGGTTGAGATAGATGCCAAGCCCGAGCAACACGCCAACGACGATGAGGCCGATGCCGGCGAAATCGTCTTCGCGGCCTTCCATTGCCTCGCGCATCTCGGCGGAAGCCTGATCGCGCCGCGAACGGGGCAGCTCGCCAGTCGAGCCAACTGCTACTGCTTTCGCGGGCGACGACGCGCCACGGCGCGGCAGCACCGAAGACTTTCCGCGTCTGTTCGATTGACCCCAAGTAGGCACATGTTCACGGTACCAAGAGGGTGCGCGCGTGCATGGGCAATGCCGCCCGCGAAGCGGCTAGTTCAGCGGCTCCGATGAAAGGATTTCGCCGCTAGAGCTGAGATGCACGTCGATTGCACCACCCTGCGAGGTCGTCAACAACGCACCGTATTGAACGGCTCCCTGCCCATCGCCGTGGATGTAAAAACTCTCCACCGTCGCGCCAGGCAACTCGGAGACCAGCTTGGAAAAGATCGCGGTCGGATCGAAGTCGACGCTCGCGCTTCGCAGGGTGCCACCTTCCGCTGGCGCGGGGTCCTCCGACGTCAACTCTCCGTCGAAGTAGAGCCACGGTTGCACCGTGCCACCATCCAGCGCGACGAACAGGTTGATCAGGCGCGCGGTGGCGTTGATCTCGAAGTACTCCTGCGGCCCGCCGAGTTTGGCTTCCAACGCGACGATCGCCTCGTCAATCTGATCAACGATCGGCAACTCGGTAGCGACGGCGGGGCTCGGCGTAGTGGTGTCGGTCGAGGACCCGTCGTCGCTACACCCGACACCCGAGAGAAAGA
>JAYVVU010000391.1:0-2813 GCA_043786755.1 Actinomycetota bacterium | reverse complement strand
CTCTTAGGGACTGTCTTGCCGAGGCGCTCGTAGCCGTAGTGGCGCGCAACTTCTTCGGTGATGTCGACTTCCATCGTGCAGTCGGGCCGCCATGTTGGCGTGAGGACTGTGAGGTCGCCGTTCTCTGTCGGTTCACAGGTGAAGCCGATGGGCTCGATGATCGCCCGAATCGAATCGGTGTCGAAGGTCGTCCCCAGCAGTGCGCTGACTGCGCTTGGTCGCACCGCGACGATGTTCGGGCGCGGCAAGTACTTCGAGCGCGTGTCGACTCCCCCAGCGTGCACGACAAGGTCGGGGCACGTCAGGCGCAGTAGTTCCACGAAACGCGAGCCGGCGCGACCCATGCCGAATGGATCGACACCACGCTCGAAGCGCGCCGACGCTTCGCTGCGCAGGCTCAAACGCTTCATGCTCGCCATGATCTCGTTCGGTTCGAACCAGGCCATCTCGAGCGCGATGGTTGTGGTGGTATCGCGGATCTCGGAGTTCCGCGCGCCCATGATGCCGCCGATACCGATTGGCACATTGTCGGCGTCACAGATCAGCAGATCTGCGGCGGTCATCGTGCGCGTCACGTCGTCGAGCGTGACAATCTCTTCGCCTTGCTTCGCACGTCGAACAATGAAGCCACCGCCGCCGAGCGTGTCGAAGTCGTACGGATGGTTGGGCTGATTGCACTCCAGCATCACGTAGTTGCTGACATCGACGACGTTGTTCAACGGACGCATACCGGCCGCGCTCAAACGACGACGCATCCAGTCGGGCGACTGGCCGACGACGAGACCGCTGATGATGATCGTGGTAAAGCGCGCACACCGATTGCCGTCGACGATCTTGACGGTGGCCGAGCGCGCTGGTTCGACCGGATCGATGAGCGCCGGCTCCGCTGTCATCGCAATGCCGAGCTTGGCGGCAATGTCGCGCGCAACGCCGAGGTGGCCGTTGCCATCAGGACGATTGCGCGTCACATCGAGGTCGTAGACGATTTCCTCGCCGAGACCGAGCGCCTCACCGTATGGAACACCGAGGGGCACATCGGCGGGAAGAATCAGGATGCCAGAATGATCGTCGCCAAGGCCAAGCTCGCGGGCGCTGCACAACATGCCGTCGCTGCTGATGCCAAGTATCGGCTTCGGCTCGATGGCGCGGCCGTCGGGCATCACCGTTCCGGGGGTGGCGAGCGGGATGATGTCGCCCGCTTGCATGTTGAACGCGCCACACCACACGTGTCGCTCCACGCCGTCGCCAGCGTCGACATAAACGCGATGAACCTTGGCCGCCTCGGGGTGGCGTTCAGTACGCACGACCTTGGCAGTGATGACGCCAGCGACGGAACCGCCAACGTGGGCAATGTCCTCAACCGCGAGGCCGAGGTTGGTGATGATGTCGGCGACCGCGTCGATGTCGTCCCCAACGGGAACCAAATCGTTCAACCATGAATGGACAATCTTCATCAGAACTGTTCCAAGAATCGAATGTCGTTGCTGTACATCTCGCGTACGTCGTTGATGTTGTGTCGTTCCTTGGCCATGCGATCGATACCGAAGCCGAACGCGAAGCCGCTCCATTCCTCGGGGTCGAGGCCGCCAGCGCGCAACACGTTCGGGTGCACCATGCCGCTGCCGCCAAGTTCCAACCACTCGCCCGATGGCGTGCGGATGTCGAACTCGGCCGAAGGTTCGGTGAACGGAAAGTAGCTCGGTCGCAGTCGACTGGTGAAACCGTCGCCGAAGAACGACTTGGTGAATGCCTCAATGGTTCCGGCGAGGTCGGCCAGCGTGATGCCACGATCGATAACCAAGCCCTCGATCTGATGAAACACGGCTAGGTGGGTCGCATCAGCTGTCTCGTTGCGGAACACACGACCCGGCATGATCATGTAGATCGGTGGCGGAATCGTTTGCATCACGCGGATCTGCACAGGCGAAGTGTGCGTGCGCAGCACCGTGCTACCAGGCTCACCGTGCTCGACATAGAACGTGTCGTGCATGCTCCGCGCCGAATGGTTGGCGGGCATGTTCAGCGCTTCAAAGTTGTACCAATCTGTTTCAACCTCGGGGCCTTCGGCAATCTGGAACCCAAGCCCAACGAACACATCTTCCAGTCGCTGCCAAGCCTGTGTGACGACGTGCGCATGACCGCGCCTTGGCTGGCGCATGATCTCGGTGAGGTCGACTCGCTCGACTTCCAGCTGCACGGCGCGTTCTGCACGGCGCAACTCGCTCAGGCGGGCGGCCAGCGCCTCGGCGACGGTTGCCGCTGCCTCGTTGAGCGCGCTGCCTGCCTGTTTCTTCTCTTCGATCGTTGCCAGCTTGCCTAGGCCGGCCTTCAAGTCGGTGAGCGAACCCTTTTTGCCGAGCACATCGATCTCGACCGACCGCACGTCGTCACTAGTCGCAGCCGCGGCCAAGCGCGCCAATGCGCCTTCGCGGACTGCCTCTACCTGCACGACTATGTCGTCGATCATCGCTCTAGCCTTGCCGTCGCTGCCGTGCGACTTCAAACGCAATAACCGTCGCCGCCATCGCCACATTCAAGCTCTCGGCGGCACCCGCATGCGGGATCGTGATCCAGCCATCAACCGGTGCGTCGTCCGCGACGCCGTGGGCCTCGTTACCCACGAGCAAGGCGACGGGTTGGCGGAAGTCGACATCGGTGTAGGAATCGCCGCGATGCGAAGACGTTGCGAGTAGTCGTAGGCCGGCGGACTGCAGCGCAGCGAGCTCGAGCGAGAGCACTGGTACTCGAAACAGCGAGCCTGCCGAAGCCCGGACAACCTTCGGGTTATAGAGGTCGACCGAGCCGGCCGTCAG
>JAYVVU010000390.1:0-6552 GCA_043786755.1 Actinomycetota bacterium | reverse complement strand
TCTTGTCGTCGCCGCAAGCGCCGACGAGCATGGCGCCGACCGCTAATACGGCCAGAAACCTCGTGGAACTCCGTTGCATAACTTCTCCTCAATCAGTTGTTGTCCGCAAATTCAATTACTTCGCAGAGGGTGGTTCTTCGACTTCCCAGGTGGGGATACCGAGCGTAGCGGTGCCCACCGGGTGGGGCACAACGGCAACAATCCGGCCGACGATCCGTTTCCACAGCCCGGCTAACCCAAGTGGGGCGACGAACATCAACGCAACTAACGAAAGGGCGAAGATTCCACCCGCTGGTGCTGTCTTCGACCAACTGAAAATCGGTCGGAAGAGGGCTGGGATCTGGTCCGGTTCGATCCAGTCACTGGTCTTCTCGGTGATGAACTGGAACACGACAGCGCCGATGATCGGTCCCCACAGCGAACCGGCACCTCCGATCACCATCACGATGAGAAACGTGATCGAGCCGATGACCGTCAGCAACTCGGACTCAGGGGACACAGTTCCCTTCATCGCGGTGAGGCATCCGGGGAGCGCGCACATCGCCGCCGATAAACCGAACACCATTCCCTTGGTGACCGCGAGATTGACGCCCATCACGGCCGCCGCAGTGTTGTTGTCGCGGATGGCGATCAGCGAGCGACCTACTCGACTCTTCACCAGGCCGCGGCAGATGAGATAGATGATGACGACGATCGTCACGGCGATCCAGAAGTAGAACGGCTTCACGTTCTCTCCCCGCAAGTTGCCCCACGGGTTCCAGCCGAAGATCTCGTAGGTTCGGTTGTTCTTGTCGAACTTGAATCCGGTGTCGACGAGGCCGCGCGTCCCGCCCGTGAGCCAGGCAATCTTTGGCCACTTGATGAACTGCGGGAACACGACTCCAAGCGTCAGTGTCACCAGCGCAAGGTAGACGCCCTTGATACGCAATGCGGGCAACGACACCAGCGCGCCGACGACAAAGGCGACCGCGAAGGCGACCGGCAGCGTCGCCAGCGGACTCCATCCCCAACGGGTAACGAAGATCGCGGTTGTGTACGTGCCGACTCCGAAGAACGCTGAATGGCCGAGTGAGATCTGGCCGGTAAAGCCGAGTAACAGGTTCAGCGACAACGCGGCACCCATCAGGGTCAGCGCGGTGGTCGACGTGTCGATGAGACTGTTGCTGCCACTGGTGGGTATCCACAGCATCACGTAGACGAGCACGGCTGCGCATGCGATGCGGATCGCCCAACTCGTCGAGCCACCAGACTTGATGGTGAAAAACGGCTTCATACCCGCTCCACCCGTGAGGTGCCGAACAAACCTGCAGGTCGAAAGAGCAGCACGCCGAGTATCACCAAGAAGGCGACGCCAACCTTCATCTCCTGGCCAACCCAGTCTGGGGCGTAGCCCGCAGCCATGTTCTGAATCAGACCAATGCTGAAGCCAGCGATAACCGCGCCGCCCGGACTGTCGAACCCACCGAGGGTCGCTGCGGCGGAGGCGTAAATGAAGACCGTGAACATCAGCCCCAGGCTGACGCTGGTGCTGATGCCCGCGAACACCACGCCACCAAGCGCACCGATGGCCGCTGCCAAACCCCAACTCGCCATCAGCACGCGGCCGGTTCTGATTCCCACCAGCTTGGCGCTCTCGCCGTTGGCTGCGACTGCGCGCATCGCCAGGCCTAGGCGAGTGTGGTTGAAGATGGCGAAGAGTGCCACGGTCAGGACACCAACGAGTGCGATCACGCCGAGCGATTGAATTCTGATGTTCGCTCCGAAGATGGTGACGAAGTCGGTTGGCTTGCTGGGGAACAAGCTCGGGAATCGGATCTGCTTGCTGCCGACTCCGGTGTTGGGCAACTGTTGCCCACCCCAGATCGCGCCGTCGAGCCAGTTCAGCAACTGAAAGAGTCCGATGGTCACGATGAATACCGCAAACGGCGACTTCTTGCTGATTGGGCGGACAATGGCAACTTCTGTGACCGCGCCGAGAGCGAAGCCGACCGCCATGCCCATCACGACGGCGATGCCGATGGGGATACCCCATTCGCCAAATTGGTAGACGACGTAGGTTGAGAACAACGCCATCTCGCCTTGCGCGAAGTTGAGGTGGCCGGTGCCGCGATAGATGATGACGATGCCGAGCGCGATCAGCGCGTACACGCTGCCTTCGCTGAGCCCATCCACGAGTCGTTGCAAGAACAGTTCCATCAGAAACCCAGGTAAGCCTTTCTGATCGAGTCGTCGGAACTCAGTTCCGCCGCCGTGCCGCTAGCGACGATGACTCCCGTTTCCAGGAGGTAAACACGCGAGGCGATCTCCATCGCAAGGTTCGCGTTCTGCTCGACGAGTAGCACCGACAGACCTTCCTCTTTGTTGAGTCGACCGATCACGTTGAACATCTCGCGCGTGATCAACGGCGCAAGGCCCATCGACGGTTCGTCGCACAACAAGAGCTTCGGCCGACTCATCAGCGCTCGCGCGATGGCGAGCATCTGTTGCTCTCCGCCGCTGAGGCTGCCGGCGCGTTGCAGTGCCCGTTCCTCGAGGCGAGGAAAGACCGAGTACCACTTGGCGATGTCGTCGGCGATCGCCTTAGCTCCGTCGCGCCGCACGAAGGCACCCGCCAGCAGGTTGTCTGCCACTGTGAGCTCGGGGAAGGTGCCGCGCCCCTGCGGCACCTGCACGATGCCAGCACGCACGATCGCGTCGGTCGATGCCTTTTGAATGCTGTGGCCCTCGAACTCGATGGTGCCCTGTCGCGGAATCGTGCCGCTGACCGCACGCATAGTTGTCGTCTTGCCGGCTCCGTTCGCTCCTAAGACAACGACGATCTCGCCTTCGTTGACCTCAATATCGATTCCCTGAAGAACTCGCACCTGCCCATAACCGGCGGTCAGTCCTGCTGCACGCAGAAGGCTCATGCTGGTGCCCCGAGGTACGCCTCGATGACTCGCTTGTCGCTCGCAATCTGTTTCGGTGTGCCGTCGGCAATCTTGCGGCCGAACTCCATCACCACAATGCGATCGCTGATGCCCATCACCATCGACATGTGATGCTCGACCAACAACACAGTGAGGTCGAACTGCTTGCGAATGTCGCGGATCGTCTCGGCCAGACCATCAACTTCTCCATGCGGCAGACCAGCGGCCGGTTCGTCGAGCAACAAGAACTTTGGATCGGCTGCCAACGCACGCGCGATCTCAAGTCGCTTCAGTGTTCCAAACGGCAAACCGGCGGCAACGTTGAACGCAAGATCGCCCAGGCCGAGTTGCTTCAGCAGATCACCGGCGTGATCGCGTGTTCGGCGATTGTCGCGTGCGGCACCGATACGCGTAATCGCGCGACCGAAGCCGATTCGGCCGAGGGAGTGGGCGCCGACCATGACGTTCTCGAGCAGCGTCATCGTCGGGAACAGCGCCAGGTTCTGAAACGTGCGTGCAATGCCGAGCTTGGCAATTCCGTGCGCAGGCACGTCGAGCAGTTCTTGACCGCGGAATCGGACCGAGCCGTGGGTCGGTTGATAGATACGGCTCACGACGTTGAACATCGTTGTCTTGCCGGCTCCGTTCGGCCCGATGAGACCACAGATGTGGCCCTCCTGGATTTCGAAGGAGAGACCATCCAGCGCGACGATTCCGCCGAAGCGCACAGTCACGTCTTCTACCTCAAGCAGTGGCATTACGCGACCGTATCTTGTTTGCGGCAGCGCCGAGACAGCCGAGAGTCAGCGGCCGGTGTTGCGGCGCTGACGGCCATGGCGTTCGATCGCCAAACGCACGAGTTCGTCGATCAGGTCGCTGTAGCTGAGACCGCTCGCGATCCAAAGTTTTGGATACATCGAAATCGGTGTGAATCCGGGCATCGTGTTCATCTCGTTCAGCAGGAAGCCACGGCCATTCTCTTCGAAGAAGAAGTCGACGCGCGACAAACCCTCGGCGCGCAACACCTTGAAGGTCTTCAACGCGAGCGCTTGGACCTCGGCAGTTTGAGCGGCGGTCAGCGGAGCAGGGATCAACGCTTGTGAGCCATCGTCGACGTACTTATCGGCGTAGTCGTAGAACTCGGCGCCGGGAACGATCTCGCCGGGAACACTGGCGCGCGGTTCCAGGTTGCCAAGCACGGCGACTTCGATCTCGCGGCCGTTGATTGCTTCCTCAACGACCACCCATTCGTCGTACGAGAGCGCGAACTCGATCGCGTCGCGCGCGGCTTCGACGGTCTTAGCTTTGCTGACGCCAACCGACGAGCCCATGTTGGCGGGCTTAACGAAGAGTGGCAGTCCTAACTCGTCGGCCACAGTGGCCGGTGTGCCGGGCGTGATCTCATGTGCGCGCAGTGCGATGTAGCGAGCTTGCGGAATGCCGTTGACAGCGGCGACCTGCTTGGCCATCGCCTTGTCCATCGCGAGAGCCGAACTCAACACGCCGGCGCCGACGTAGGGAATATTGGCAAGCTCGAGCATGCCTTGCACGGTGCCGTCTTCGCCGAGCGGGCCGTGCAGCAAAGGCATGACCACGGTCGGACCGGTGACGGCCGCCGCAACCTCGCCCGTCACGAGCGTGAGTGCGAGCGACGGCTCGATCGCGTCGCCGGTTGCCTCGAGGCGATCGGGGAGCGCATCGGGTCCTTTAGCCAGCGCGCGTACAGCGTCGCCTGCGATTGCCCAGCCGCCATCGCGCGAGATTCCGATTGGCGTGATGCTGTACTTGGCAGGATCCGCTGCGCGGAGAACGTGCGCCGCGGTAGTGCAGCTGACGTCGTGCTCGGCCGATTGGCCGCCGAACAGCACGACCAAGTTGATGCGCGGGTTCGTCATGCATGTCGACGGTACCGTGTGTGCCGATGCGTTTCAGTGCAGTTGAGGTTGCGAGCGCCACCGGCGGAAGGCTGCACGGCGCCGACGTCGAGGTCGACGGCGTTTCGTTCGATTCCCGGTCGGTGAAGCCCGGGCAACTGTTCGTGCCGATCATCGCCGAACGCGATGGGCACGACTTCATCCCCGACGCACTGGCCCGCGGCGCTGCCGCCTACCTCACTGACCGTGCACCGGTCGCCGGCACGGCCATTGAAGTGGCCAACACAGTTCGAGCTCTGATGGCACTCGCCGCTGTCAAGCGCCAGGACTTCACCGGCACCGTGATCGCGATAACGGGCTCGGTGGGCAAGACATCGACCAAGGACCTGGCGTTAGCGGCTCTGTCGGCAAGCAAAGCGACATGGGCGAACGAGCGCAGCTTCAACAACGAACAAGGTCTGCCCACAGCGATCTTGAACACACCCGCACTCATCGACGTGTTGGTGCTCGAGATGGGAATGCGCGGCTTCGGCGAGATCGCCGATCTGTGCCGCATCGCACAACCAGCAATCGGAGTGGTGACCTTGGTGGCGGAGGCACACGGAGATCGCGTTGGCGGCATCGACGGAGTTGCTCGCGCGAAGTCCGAGTTGATTGCCGCACTACCGGCGAACGGCGTTGCGATCTTGAACGCCGACGATGCACGTACGCTCGCGATGCGGAAGGTTTCGGCAGCACCGGTGTTGTTGTTTGGCGAGAGCACAGCCGCCGACGTGCGCATCAGCGATCTGCGCATCGACGACCTGGCGCGCTCAAACTTTCACCTTGCCTCACCGTGGGGTGAGTGCGAGGTGCAACTCGCCGTCACCGGTCGCCACATGGCGCACAACGCGGCGGCGGCACTTGCATGCGTGGGCGCAGTTGGCGGCGACCTAGGTGCGGGCGCGGCCGCGCTTGCGACGGCACGGCTGTCGTCGATGCGGATGGAGATGATCGAAATGGCGTCGGGAGCGTTGCTGTTGAACGACGCTTACAACGCGAATCCGACCAGCATGCGTGCTGCGCTGGACACGCTTGCGCAGTTGCCTGCGGCGCGTCGCGTCGCGGTGCTTGGTTTGATGGCCGAGATCCCGAACGCCGTCGCTGAACATCGCGCTGTGCTGCAGTACGCACACAATCTGGGCATTGAGGTGCTCGCCTACGAGACCGACCTGTACGGCGTCACGCCGGTCGCAGACCCGGTCGCGTCGCTCGGCTCACTCGCCAGCGGAGTAGCCGTGCTCGTCAAAGGAAGCCGCGTGGTCGGGCTCGAGCGTCTGACCGCTCGCTTCCTCGGCTGAACGATCGAGGCGCTCGATGTTGCACCAACGCGAGAGCACTAACGCCCATGCTGCGCCACCGATGAGCAACCAGCGCGCGCCGATGGTGTCGAACAGCGGCGCGAACAACAGGTTGCCGAGCGGGACAGTGCCGCCGAACGACATGAACCACAGCGCCATCACGCGACCGCGCTCGTTGTGCAAGAGCCGCGTCTGCAACACAGTCGCCATCGAAGTTGTGGTACCGAAGTAGGCGAAGCCGAGGCATGCGCCTGCAAGCAATGCCTGCCACATCGTGCGCGCCAGGGCAAAAGCAGTCAGCGTGACCGCAAATGCAACAAAGCCATGACGGATGAGTTGGCGCTTATCGCGGCGCACGAAGACGGTGCCGATCGCAAGCCCACCGATGCACGCACCGAAACCCCATGTGGCGTAGAGCCACTCATACGA
>JAYVVU010000389.1:0-2817 GCA_043786755.1 Actinomycetota bacterium | reverse complement strand
CGACCAGTAATGCAATTGCGGCGGAAAGGCGGATCACCGTCGAGACATTGAGCGTGCTGTTGAACTCGTCCATGCTTCCTCGTTCGAAGTCGCTCATGATTTGGATGCCTGCTTTGCAATTCGCTTGGCGGCGCGGCCGGTTGGCTCGATGTTGCGCTGATCGAGGTCGCCAAGTTCGACACCGTTGACGAACAGCACCCGGTAGCGCTGCCAGTTGAACCCATTGGCCAAAATGACCTTGCCTTCGGTGCCGGCGGCCACGCCCTGCAGGTCGATGGTGCTGAGCACCCGATCGCCCATGCGCAAATCAAGCTGGTTTGCGTGCGGCTTGGCCAAAGCGTGCGGCTTCCAGAACGTCATGTGCAACATTCTGCCCGACGCGTGCGGGCGGGTGGGCATTCGGCAGGAAATGAGGCGGTCACGGTAGAGTCGACGCTCTGTGAAAAGCACGATTGCACCTGCCGACGACGCCCGCGCGGTGGCTCCCGACCGCGACGAAGCCAATGCGGAAGCCAGCGAAGGCGGCGGTACCGACACGCTTGTCGAGCGCACGCCGCGCCAGCTGGTGCGGCTGTCGGTGACGATTGATGAAGCTGAGTTCGACCGCGATATCGACGAAGCCTTCCGCAAGATCGGCCGCGAGGCACGGCTGCCCGGCTTCCGTAATGGCAAGGTGCCGCGCAAAGTGCTCGAGGCCCGCATCGGCCTGGCCGCTGCTCGCGACGAAGCGATACGCGACGCGGTGCCCAACTACCTGGCGCAGTCAGTTCGCGAACACGACGTCGACCTGATCGCCACTCCCGAAATCGAAATCACCGGTGGCGCCGAGAGCGGTCCCGTGATGTTCGATGCCCTGTGCGAGATTCGCCCGGTCGTCACCGTTCCCGGCTACCGCGGACTGCGCGTCGAACTTCCCAGCCCGGCCGCGTCGGAAGCCGAGATCGACGAAGCCGTAGATGTCGAGCGTCGCCGCCACGGCAACCTGGTCGATGCCGGCCGCCCGGCGAAGGTCGGCGATCACGTCACGCTCTCTCTTGAAGCAACCCGCGATGGCGAGCCGGTGCCGGCGCTCAACACCGAAGACTGGCTGTACGAGATTGGCAAGGGCTGGGTCGCTGAGGGCTTCGACGATCAACTCGTCGGCGCCACCGTCGGTGCCGAGCTTGTGTTCAGCGCGAATCCGTCGGGGATGGACGAGCCCGCCGACTTCGTTGTTGGCGTGTCGAGCGTGCAGACGCTGGAACTGCCGGAAGTCACCGACGAATGGGTCGGCGAGAACTTCAGCGAGTTCGATTCGGTGAAGGCATGGCGTTCGTCGCTGGCCGAGAAGCTGTCGACCAACAAGCTCAATCAAGCACGCAACGTGTTCATTGATCGTGCAACGTCCGCGCTCGCCGAACTTGTCGACGCACCTGCGCCCGACAGCATGGTCAGTGGCGATCTGCAGGCTCGCGTTCAAAACACGGTGCAGCAGTTCCAATCGAATGGCATCAGCATCGATCAATGGTTGTCGATGACCGGCCAATCCGCCGATCAGTTCATTGGTGCGTTGAAGGAACAATCGGTGAAGTCAGTGAAGGTCGACCTTGCGTTGCGCGCGGTGGCTCTCGCTGAAGGCATCGAAGTCACCGACGATGAACTCAATGCCGAGTACGCGCGGATCGCGGTGCGGGCTCGCCAGAAGGCCAGCGAAGTACGCAAGGCCTACGAGAAGAACGACGCGGTCAGCGAGCTTGTGTCTCAGATTCGCAACAACCGTGCGCTCGACCTTGTGCTGGAGAACGCAACGGTGGTCGACGAAACCGGCGCGCCAATCGACAACGACATGCTGTTAGGCAAGAACGAGCACGAGCACGATCACGATCACGATCACGACCATGACCACGACCACGACCACGACCATGACCACGACTAAAGAGGGGAACTGAGCATGAACGACCTTCCACGGATGTCGGGCTACACGATCCCGAGCGTCATCGAGCAGACGAGTCGCGGCGAGCGCTACTCCGACCTGTACAGCCGCTTGCTGCGCGACAACATCATCTGGCTCGACTCGCCGATCGACGACGGCACGGCCAGCCTGACCTGCGCCAAGTTGGTATATCTCGAGAGCGAGAACCCCGACAAGGACATCAGCCTCTACATCAACAGCCCCGGCGGCGACATCACTGCGCTGTTCGCGATCTACGACACGATGCAGTTCATTAAGAACGACATCGCGACCATCTGCCTCGGTCAGGCAGCCTCAGCGGCAGCCGTTCTGCTGGCCGCCGGCACCAAGGGCAAGCGCATGGCCCTGCCACACAGCCGCATTTTGTTGCACCAGCCGCATGGCCAGGTTGGCTACTCGCAGGTCACCGATCTCGAGCTGGCAGCCAAGGAAATGCTGCGTATGCGCGACCTGATGGAGGAATTGTTGGCCAAGCACACCGGGCAAACAATGGAGCGCATCCACAAAGACACCGACCGCGACTTCGTGATGGAAGCATCTGAGGCCCTCGCGTATGGCATCATCGATGATGTCATCTCGTCGCGCGATGTCGTGGACCGCACCGGTCCAATCCGTTAACAGAACAGAGGAGGTGCTGCTGTGGCCAAGTTCGGTGATACCGGAGAGCTGCTGAAGTGCTCGTTCTGTGGCAAGTCGCAAAAGCAGGTCAAGAAGCTGATCGCCGGTCCCGGCGTCTACATCTGCGACGAATGCATCGATCTGTGCAACGAGATCATCGAGGAAGAGCTCACCGAGTCGGGCGAGCTGCACTTCGATCAGTTGCCCACGCCGCGCGAGATCCGCACCTTCCTCGACGACTACGTCGT
>JAYVVU010000388.1:0-6578 GCA_043786755.1 Actinomycetota bacterium | reverse complement strand
CCGGCAGCGGTGTGATCGGCTCGACCTCGACCGGTGCGGCCAAACCGCGCCGTCGTTGGCCGCAAGCAGCGTTCGACGGTCCGCAGCGTCGCACCGTGCCGTTGCACCAAGTTGGCCGGTGGATGGCTCCGGGCTCCAGCGATCCGTGCGAGGTGCTGTTCGTGCAAGGCGCGAACCCGTTGGTGATGTGCCCCGACACGCATGCGGTCATCGCCGCCTTCAGTCGCGACGATGTGTTCACCGTCGTGCACGAGCAAGTGCTGACCGACACGACGCGCTACGCCGACGTCGTGTTGCCCGCCACCACGAGCTTTGAGATCGAAGACGTCAACTCGGGTTACGGCTCGCTGATGGTGATGCCGGTGCGTGCCGCCATCGCGCCAGTGGGGGAGAGTCGAAGCAACGACGACACCGGCTTGGCGCTCGCGCGCGCGATGGGGTACGACTGGTCGGCCGCCGACAAGTCGGTCGCGGTGGAAGACCCCGGACCGCGCGAAGCTCCGGTACCGAGCCGTCAGTTCATCGACACGGTTCCATTCGACGGTCGCGCACAGCTCGTCGATGCCGCGCAGGGTGCACCGCGTTACGTGCCTGTGCCCGCACCGGAAGGTTCGCTACTGCTCATTTCGCCAGCGACTTCGAAGCTGGTCAACTCGATGTTCGGCGAGTTCCAAAGTCCGTCACCAGCGGTGCTGATCAACCCGCTCGATGCCGAAGCTCGCGGGCTCAAGGCCGGCGCGCAAGTTCGAGTGAGCAACGCGCAAGGCAGCATCGTCGTTCCGCTGGAAGTCAACACCGACACCGCGCCCGGCGTCGCGGTCATGAGCAAGGGCGTGTGGTTACGCAATCACGCCGACGGGTTAGGCGTGAACGCGCTGACGCCGGCGACCGGCGATGCGCTCGGCAACGGCGCCTGTTTCAACGACACGTTCGTACACATCGCTGCTCAATAGCGGTGCGGAACTCGAACCGCTTCTTCGGTCGGCGAAAGCGTCCGCTGATCTCGTAAACCCTGCCGGTCACGCCGTCAGTCCCGCGTTGCGATGCCACATAGAAGCGAGTGCCATCGGGATTGAACGCAATGCCTGACACCTCCGACTGGTCATGTCCGACGAAGCGCAGGAACGGCGCCACCGTCGGTGCGCCGTAAGTGTTGAGCAGTCCGACCTCGAGGTTGCCGCCGTCTTCGGCGACGAACAAGTCGCCACTGGCGTCGTGCCCGACGAGATTGTCGACCGCGTCGAGCGACGTCGCCCACACCGTGGACGCGTCGTAGAACACCGACAACTCCTGCGTGCGCAAGTTCAGTTGCCACACACGCACATCGCCCTTGGTCGTGAAGTACAGCGAACCGCGCATGATCCACGCACCCTCGCCACCGTTGAACGCGACGGTGGTCGCAGTCCGGTTCGGCGCGACCGTATTGGTCGATTCCCACGACACTGAACCGTTGGAAGCGACGCGGGCTGCGAACAGATTGCCGGCGGTGAGGTCGCCCGCGCGGAGTGGTTCGAAGCGGTAGAGACGGCCAGTGGGCCGGTCTTCCACCATGTACACCACGCCCGTGCCGGGATCGACGGTGATCATCTCGTGAGCGAACGCACCGAGGAGCGGACGATGAACTCCCTGCGACCGGCGCATGGGGTTGCATTCGAAAACGCGACCGATGTCGCCGTTCTCTTCACCTGACAGGTACGTGCCCCACGGCGTCATTCCTCCGGAACAACTGCGGGTGGTGCCGCTCAGGATTGAGTACGCGTTAGTGATCGCGCCGGCGGCGTCGAACGCAATCGCGCTCACACCGCCCTTGCCGTCCGTTGTCTCGCAGTTGGAGACGTAGACCCAACCGCCGCCGTCCAAAGGCACACACGCGCCACCATCGGGATCGAAGTGCCAGGTGTACGACGTGTTGGCGATCGGGACACCCGAGGTCGCGATCAACCGCGAGGTGAAACCGTTGGGTAGCTGAATGCCGTCGGCGTTGGTTGCCAGCAGCGGTCCGTATGGACCGTCGCCTGCAACCGGCGCGGCAAAGGCCGTGGAGGAGAACCTGCTGGCTAGGAACACTCCGCCAGCGACAACGCTCGCGTTCTTAAGAAACGCGCGGCGATCCATGTGTGAATTATCGGCGGTGTTCATCAGCTGTTGAGGGATTACCCCTCAGCAACAGCCTCAAACCACGTCGACTGCAGCACCACTGAACTGGGCGTTGTACAGCGCCAGGTAGGCGCCACCGCGAGCAAGCAGTTCTTCATGCGAGCCCTGCTCGACGATGCGGCCGCTATCCATCACCAGAATCGTGTCGGCGTCGCGAATCGTCGAGAGGCGGTGCGCAATCACAAAGCTGGTGCGACCGCCACGCAGCTTCGACATCGCGCGCTGGATCAAGACTTCCGTGCGCGTGTCGACCGAGCTGGTCGCTTCGTCAAGGATCAGGATCGACGGGTTGGCGAGGAACGCACGAGCGATCGTGATCAGCTGCCGCTCGCCGGCGCTGACCGAGCTGCCTTCGTCGTCGAGCACTGTGTCGTAACCGGCGGGGAGTGAGTGCACGAAGCGATCGACGTAGCACGCCTTCGCCGCGGCCATCACTTCCTCGTCGGTGGCCGTGACGTTGCCGTAGGCGATGTTCTCGCGGATCGTGCCGCCGAACAGCCACGTGTCTTGCAGCACCATGCCGATCTGGCTGCGCAATTCGTAACGCCGCAAGGTCGTGATGTCGCGCCCGTCGAGCGTGATGCGACCAGCGTCGAGTTCGTAGAAGCGCATGATCAGATTGACGAGCGTCGTCTTGCCCGCGCCCGTCGGCCCGACGATTGCAACCGTCGCGCCTGGCTCGGCGACCAGCGACAGATGCTCGATCAGCGGAACGTCGGGTCGGTAGCTGAACGAGACGTCCTCGAACGCGATGCGGCCGGAACGCTCGACCGGTGCCGACTTCGCCCGCGCCTGGTGCGCTTCGCTGAACGACGGGTCGGCTGATTGCTCGGGAGCGTCGAGAATCTCGAACACGCGCTCCGCGGATGCGATGCCCGACTGCAACACGTTGACCATCGACGCCGTTTGCGTGAGCGGTTGCGCGAACTGGCGCGAGTACTGGATGAATGCCTGCACATCGCCGAGGCCGAGGGTGCCGTTGGCGACGCGCAAACCGCCGAGCACCGCCACCGCGACGTAGTTGAGGTTGCCGATCAGCACCGTCGCGGGTTGCACACAGCCGCTGATGAACTGTGCCGCGAAGCCTGCCTTGTACAGCTCGGCATTGGTCTCGTCGAAGCGCGCCTGCGTTTCGCGCTGGCGACCGAACGCCTTCATGATCGGGTGCCCGGTGAAGGTCTCCTCCACCTGCGCGTTCAGTGAGCCGACGTGCTTCCACTGTGCGATGAAGCGACCCTTCGAATACCCGGCGATCGTCTTCATCACAAAGATCGACAGCGGAACAGTGACGATGGCGACGATGGCCAGGTGCCACGAGATAAGGATCATCATCAGCAACGTGCCGACAATGGTGAGCACGCCAGTGAGCAACTGGCTCAGCGATTGCTGCGTGCTTTGCGAGACATTGTCGATGTCGTTGGTGACGCGGCTCAGCAGATCGCCGCGCGCCTGCTTGTCGAGGTACGACAAGGGCATCGCGTGCAGTTTCGCCTCGACCTCTTCGCGCAGGCGCATCATCGTGCGCTGCACAACACCGGCCAGCAGGTACGCCTGTAGATACGAGAGCAGGAAGCCGACGAAGTAGAGCCCGGCCGCCAGCCACAGCACGCGGTGCAGCGCAGCGAAGTCGACGCCTTTGCCGCCAGCGTTGCGGTTGGTGAGACCGTCGAAGATCAGGTTGGTCGCGTGGCCGAGCACCTTCGGCCCCGACACCACTAATCCAACACTGAGCACTCCCGACACCAACACCAACAGCGCCTTCGGGCGTTCTGGCCCAAGGCGCCGCAACAGTCGGCGGCTTGAGTTAGCGAAATCCTTCGACTTCTCGGTGGGCACACCGATCGTGTTCATGCGCCCGCCGCGCATTTCGCTGGCGACAGCTGCTGGCGCGGGCGTCGAAGAAGGTGCTGGTGCGACTGGCTTGTTCATGCCGCGGCCTCGTCGTCGGTGAGCTGCGAATGCACAATCTCGACGTAGGTCGGGCACGCCTCGAGTAGTTCGGCGTGCGTGCCAAGGCCGACCTGTTCGCCGTCCTCCAGCACGAGGATTTGATTGGCGTGCTTGATGCTGGTGACGCGCTGCGAGACGATCAGCACGGCCGCGTCGCGAGTGTGGGGGACCAGCGCCGCGCGCAGGCGCGCATCGGTCGCCATGTCGAGCGCCGACAGTGAGTCGTCGAACAAGAAGATCGCTGGCTTGCGCACAAGGGCGCGTGCGATCGCCAGTCGCTGGCGTTGCCCGCCCGACACATTGCTGCCGCCTTGCGAGATGCGAGCGTCGAGACCATCGGCCATCTCGCGCACGAAGTCGGCCGCCTGCGCGATTTCGAGCGCTTGCCATAACTCGGCGTCCGTCGCGTCGGGCTTGCCGTAGCGCAGGTTGCTGGCGACCGTTCCGCCGAACAAGTAAGGCCGCTGCGGCATGAGGCCGATGCGCTGCCACAACGCGTCGGTCGCAAGCTCGCGCACGTCGACACCGTTGATCAGAACCGCGCCGCTGGTGACGTCAAACAGGCGAGCGGCCAGGCTGATCAGCGTCGTCTTGCCCGAACCGGTGCTGCCGATGATCGCGGTCGTCTGGCCGGCCTCGCACCGGAACGACACGTTGGCCAGTACCGGATGTTCCGCGCCGGGGTATTGGAAACCGGCGCTGCGGAATTCGACGGACGCGAGTTCCGGCAACGTGTGCGTCGGGCTGTCGGCATCGGCGACGCTGGATGGTGTGTCGAGCACTTCTTGGATGCGCTCGGCGCTGACCGATGCACGGGGCACGAGTGCGGCCATGTAGGTGGCGAGCATCACCGACATGAGGATCTGCAACAGGTAGCTGAGGAACGCGATCAGCGCGCCGACCTTCAGTTCGCCGCTATTCACCCGTCCGGCGCCGAAGTAGATCGCGGCCACGCTGGAGGAGTTGACGATCAGGAAGACGGTAGGGAACATCAACCCCATTAGCCGACCGCCGCGCAACGCGACGCTGGTGAGTCGACCGTTGCTGGCGCCAAAACGATCGGTCTCGAACGGCTCGCGCACGAAGGCGCGCACGACTCGAATACCGGTGATCTGTTCGCGCAGCACGCGGTTCAGGTCGTCGATGCGTTCTTGCATGCGCCGGAACGTCGGCACCATTCGCTTAATGATGCTGCCGAGGCTGATGACGAGCAGCGGAATGCCCACGGCAAGAATCAAGGTCAGCCCGGCGTCGAGGCGCAACGCCATGATCAATCCGCCGGCGGCGGTGATTGGTGCCGCGATCAACAGCGTGCACGTCATCTGCACCAGGATTTGGACCTGTTGCACATCGTTGGTGACGCGCGTAATCAGGCTGGGCGGGCCGAACTTGGTGACCTCTCGCGCCGAGAACTCGGTGACCTGATGAAAGAGCGCGCTGCGTAGGTCGCGACCGAAGGCCATCGCGACCTTGGACCCGAAGTAGATGGCAAAGACTGCGAAGACGATCTGCGCCAGGCTGACCAGCAGCATGATCAAGCCGTGCGACCAGATGTAGCCCGTATCGCCGGTGGCCACACCGCGGTCGATGATGTCGGCGTTGAGCGTGGGCAAGAACAGAGCCGCGATGGTCTGGGCCGCCTGCAGCGCGACAACGATGATCAGCAGCTTCCGGTACCGCGCCAGAAATGTACGAAGAAGCCTGATCAACATCAGGTTCCATCATGCCGGGCCGGAACCGTCAAGCTTCGGTCAAGCTGGCGGCATTTTGTGCCGATACTCAATGCGTGATTGAAGGCGGAGTTCCAGGCGGCAGTGCGCGTTATCACGCGGGGCAGCGCCGCGCGACCGCGGACCGACTGACGCTGGAGGCCAACTGGCTGGAGACGATCGCCGCCGACCAGGCGACGATGCGCGAAGTGCTGATGGGATTGCCGGTCGCGTACACCGTGCTGCACGACCTGAACGTTCCCGGCTCGAAGGGCACGATCGACCACGTCGTGGTCGGTCCGGGCGGCGCGTTCATCGTGGTCAGCCGTCGCTATGGCGAGCACATTGATTACCGCGACGGCCAGTTGTGGGCGGGCGATCGTTCGATGCGTAGCGTGCTTGATGGGGCCCGCGTCGAATCTGAGTTGATGACGCAGTCGCTGGCGACTCCGGTCGTGCCGGTGCTGGCGTTGCTGGACACGATGCTGCCTGCCGCGACTCCTGGCGTCGTCGACGGTGTGTTGGTGACCTCCGACGAGAACGTCGTGCGCGTGATCACACGTGCCGCGCACACGCTGCTCGGCCCGGACAAGGTGCACGACATCACACAACGTGCGTTGCCGATGTTGCACACTCCCGGCACCGTCGCGCGCGCTGAAGGGTCTGCTGGCGTCCGCGTCGAGACCGCACCCGATCGCGGTTTGCGACTGCCCGTTCCCGAACCGTTGCCGCCACCACCCGCATCGCTCGCGACCGCGGCAT
>JAYVVU010000387.1:0-2826 GCA_043786755.1 Actinomycetota bacterium | reverse complement strand
CAATCAGCGCGGCATCGAGTTGATCGATGCGCGCTCGCAGAACGCTGAGACTTGCTGTTGCGTCCTCAGAAGTCATCGTCGATCGGTCCTTTGCGCTGCGTGCCAGTGCAGCACGGTGCGTTCGAGAAGGGAGAGTAGGAGCAACGCACCGACACCGACCAAGCCAACGGAGAAGATGGCGGCCCACAACCGGTCGTACTTCTGTGGATCGCTACTGGCCGCCGCCTTGCGACCGATCGCCCCGATGCCTTCGTTGGAACCGTTGGCGCCCTCCACGTAGTACGCGATGGCCAGCGCAAGTCCGACGTTGAAGCGCGCGGTGGTGAAAAGTGTCGGCGCGGCCGACGGGAGTCGGACTCGGAACAGAACCTCGCGTTGGGAAGCATCGACCGACGACATCAGTTCCAACGTTGCTGGCTCGACACTGCGCATGCCGTCGACGGTCGCGAACACGAAAGCGGGTAGGCACACGAGGGTGACCATGAACAGCGCCGGCCCGGTTCCGGAACCGAGCCAAAGGACGACGGAGCTGACGTACGCGATCCATGGGACTACCTGCACGAGGACCAGGACCGGTTGCGCAGCGCGTTCTACGAATCGGTTCGTTGCTAGGAGCGCGCCGATGATGACTGCGATCAGCAGGGCGAACAACACCCCGAACAACGAGTGCTGCACTGTCACCCACGACGCTTCCAGGTAATCAGTGCGGAACTTCCAGAGGTAGTTGACCGCCGAAGACGGTGCGCGCAGCACGAACTTGCGCACGTGAAAGGCGCGTACAAAGCCCTCCCACGCAGCGAGGAAGAGCACGATCCCGATGAAGGGAGCGAAGAAGCGACGATTCATGGCCGCATCGCCCCGTGCAACGCGTGGCGCACGTCGGCGCACAACGCAACAAACCGCGAGTCGTCTTCGATGTCGCGCTCGCGTGGGCGAGCGAGATCGACCCGGATGTCGGCGACGACGCGTGCTGGTCGTGGTGAGCAAACGACGACGCGATCGCTGAGCGCTACCGCCTCGGCGATGTTGTGCGTGACGAACAGCACGGTTACGCCACGGCCTTCGACCAGTTGGTTCAACAGCGATCGCATCTCTGAGCGCGTGATCTCGTCAAGAGCGGCGAACGGCTCGTCCATCACCAATAGGGGAGCGTGCAGCGACAGCGCGCGTACCAACGCGACTCGTTGCTGCATGCCGCCGGACAACTCGTGCGGGTATGCCTCCATGAAGTCGCCGAGGCCGACCTCGCGCAACAAAGCGCTCGGGTTGGCCGCGTCGGGTGGATTGGCGGCACGGTTGACATCGAGCAGCAGGTGCGCGTTGGCGCGTACGGTGCGCCAGGGCAGCAGGCCGGGCTGCTGCGGGACAAGACCGACGCGCTTGCGCGAACGAGCGGTCGCCGGGAGGGCGCCGTCCACGAGCACCGTTCCGGAACTCGCCGTTTCCAAACCGGCGACGACCCGGACGAGGGTGGTCTTGCCGCACCCGGAAGGACCGATGAAGCTGACGAACGACCCGGATTCGATCTCCAACGAGACGTCGTCAAGAACCGCGAGGTCGCCGAATGATTTGTTGAGGCCGTTCAACGCAACATTGCTCATCAAAACCGAGTGTACGGAGTCACCCGCTGAAGGATGACCCCGTACTACTCAACCGGTTACTGAGTTAGTTCAGTTTGTATCGGCGGTCTTCCACATGTGGAAGCTGGTCGCCAGGATCCAGATCATCCAAGTGATGAAGCCGATGAAGCCGGTGATCATTGGCAAGTCGCTGTCGTTCATCGCACCGACGGTCGACACGAGGAACATTGCCGCTGGCAAGAAACCAAACAGTGCGATGCCCTTAGGCAGGAATTTGGTGCGCAACGCAAGCACGTTGGTCGCCAGCAGGTGCACAAATAGGAAGGCTCCTGCGAACGACAAAGTAATCCCCGCCAGCGTGTAGAAGAATCTGGCTTCTGCAGCAGGCATTTCGTCAAGCCGCATCGCGACGGCCGAGTAGATCGCTGTGCATCCGCCGAATAAGGCTCCACTGCCGGCCAATCCGATGAGCGAGAGCACCGACAGCCTGTTCTGGTTCGTCTCCGCAACCGCCATTCGGCGCCACAGGGTTCCGAACCACCACAGCAGCAAGATGATCGACAACGCGCCCAGCCAGCCGCCAGTTCGAATGCCACTCTCCTTGTCAGCAAACCACGCGAGGACTTTGTCGCCCGAGTCGTCTGCCTTGGGGAGTGACCCCATCAGGATTGCCCCGATCACATTGAGGACCACAAACCCCACGCCCCCAAGCACTGCCCACTTTGCCCATTTTTTGTCATCCATTTGATGACCCCCTTTCGTCCGTAAACAGTAATCACGTTCGCACGAGCGGTTGGCGGACCGCGCCGCTAGCATTGCTGCGTCCACTGGGGCCATACCTCCGGTGCGATGCCAGCGGCGAAGTCGTTGGCGCCCTTCACTCCGAAGGCCGAACCGGAAGGCAAGTAATGACTAAGCACGCAATGGACAAGAATCCCGTGATTGCCGCTCACAAGCTGAGCGAGACCGACACGGGCTCGCCCGAGGTGCAGATCGCGCTGCAAACGGCACGAATCAACGCCCTCACCGAGCACTTCAAGACCCACGTCAAGGACCACCACAGTCGCCGCGGTTTGCTGCGCCTGGTCGGCCAACGCCGTCGCATGCTCGATTACGTGCGTGGCATCGACGTCGAGCGCTACCGCAAGATCGTGCAGACCAACGGTCTCCGTCGTTAACTAAGGGTCGCTAAACCCCGTTACCGCGCCCTCCACCTGAACGACCTGGGTGCCTGGTAGCCTGGGCA
>JAYVVU010000386.1:0-6584 GCA_043786755.1 Actinomycetota bacterium | reverse complement strand
CCGACCTCGCCATCGTCAGTGATGCGAATGCGACCATCGACGCGTTACAGGCGCTACTCAAATGAACGACCAGCCGTTGAACGACGCGACCTTGAACGACCAGCCGTTGAACGAAATAGATGTCATCGTCGTTGGCGGCGGTCCGGCTGGTTCGTGCGCGGCACTCGTGGCGGCGCGCGCAGGATTGTCGGTCGTGCTGCTCGAGCGTGGCCCGTTCCCCGGCAGCAAGAACATGTACGGCGGCGTCGTGTACCCGCGCATCCTCGACGAGCTGATTCCGAACTGGTGGGAGGAAGCCCCGATCCAGCGCTGGGTTACGCGCCGCTCGACGATGTTGCTCACCGACACGCAAGCGCTCACCGTCGACTTCCGCACCGATGCGTGGGGCAAAGCGCCGTATAACGGCGCGACCGCCTACCGCCCCGACTTCGACCACTGGCTTGCTGGCCACGCCGAAGCTGCAGGCGCACAACTCGTGACGAGCACGACAGTCACCGGACTACTGCGCGACGACAAAGGCACGGTCGTTGGCGTCACTACCGACCGGCCCGATGGCGACCTGCGCGCGCGAGTCGTCATCGCCTGCGACGGCGTCAACAGCTTCCTCGCCAAGCAGGCAGGCCTCTACGAGCACACCGACGTCAAACACTTCACGCTCGGCGTGAAAGAGACCTTGGCGCTGCCCAAAGAAGTCATCGACGAGCGCTTCGGCGTGCGCGGTCGCGAGGGCGTCGACATTGAGATCATCGGTTGCACTGGCGGCGTCAACGGCGGTGGCTTCCTATACACCAACCTCGACACGGTCGCGGTCGGCGTCGTGTTGAAGATCGCGAAGCTCGCCAGCCAGAAGCTGCGACCCGAGCAGATCATCGCCACCTTGAAGTCCCATCCTGCGATCGCACCGCTGATCGAAGGCGGCGAAGTGAAGGAGTACTCGGCGCACGTGATTCCCGAGGCCGGGTTGAAGATGATGCCAAAGATGACCACCGACGGAATGTTGGTGGCCGGCGACGCCGCTGCGTTGTGCCTGGCGGCGGGCATCTGGTTGGAAGGCGTCAACTTCGCGATGGCGAGCGGGATGTACGCAGGCGAGGCCGCCGTCGAAGCAGTGCAAGCAGGCGACGTCAGCGCGCAGGGTCTGCGCGGCTACCAGCGCCGGCTCAGCGACACGTTCGTACTGAAGGATCACCGCAAGCTGCGGCGTGCACCGGAACTGGTGCTCAGTGACCGCGTGCAACACCTCTATCCGCAGATGGTCGCCAACGTGGTCGAGCGCATGTTCCGCATCGACAACCCGCAGCCCAAGCCAGGCCTGCGACGCATTTTGAAGCAGGAACGCAAGCGCGCCGGTATCCGCCGAATCGATCTACTGCGCGATGCGGTCACCGGCTTGCGGAGCTACGGATGACCATTAGCAACCTCACAGGCGGCAAGTTCATGGAAACGATGGAGTCCGCTGAGTTCCGCGTGGCCCCCGAAGCGCACATCGTGGTTGATAGCGCTGTCTGCGCGGACTGCGTCACTCGCGAATGCGTGGTCGCGTGCCCAGCCAACCTGTTCGTCCCCACGTCGGCAGGCGGCATCGTCTTCAACTACGAGCAGTGCTTCGAGTGCGGTACGTGCTACTTGGTCTGCACCCAGCCCGGCGCGATCAAATGGGACTACCCCGCTGGCGGCTTTGGCGTCGTGTTCCATCGCACATGAGCCGGGATAATCGAACGACAGATGTCTTCGTCTGCTTGAAGTGGGTGTTCCAGGCCGACGAGCCAAGCGACGCGCGCTTCGCCGGCATGTCGCCCGCCGATCATGCTGCACTCGAACTCGCGTTGCAGTGGGCGGAACACAGCGGTGAGCGGGTGACCGCCATCACGGTTGGGCCACCACAGGCCGAGACCATCCTGCGCCAGGCGCTCGCTTGCGGAGTCGCCCGTGCTGTTCGCGTCAACGCGTCGAGCGCAACTCGCGGCATCGACGTCGCGACTGCGATCGCATCCGTTGCGGCAGACGCCGGGTGGGTCTGGTGTGGCGACTACTCGCTCGACAACGGAAGCGGCAGCGTTCCAAGCTTTCTCGCCGGATCATTGAACGCAAGCCAAGCGCTCGGTGTGATCGGTACATCGTTCGAAGACGGCCACGTCGTCGCCACGCGTCGCCTCGACGGAGGGCGCCGCGAGGTGCTCGACGTGCGCGCACCCGCGGTTATAAGCGTTGAGGGCGCCACCGCGCGCCTTCGCCGTGCAAGCCTGACGGCGATGCGCACAGCTGCTACCGCGTCGATCGCGGTCGTCGCATCGCCGATCGCGATGCGCGCCGACGAGTTCAGCGTTCACCCGTACCGGCCGCGGGCGCGAGCACTGGCAAGCCCGAGTGGAGTCGACGCGCTCGATCGCGTACGCACCCTGACCGCGTCGGGCATGGCAGTCGCGGCGCACGAGGTCGAGACACTCGCCCCGTCCGAAGCCGCCGCCCGCATCGTGCGCGCACTGACGGAGTGGGGCTACCTGTGACGCAGCGACTTGGCGAGGGGACTTGGACCGACCACTGGAAGCCGACGCGTCGACCGTTGTTGGTTGTGCCGATCGGCTCGTGCGAACAGCACGGCCCGCACCTGCCGCTAGATACCGACACGCGCATCGCATCGGCGCTGGCTAACAGCCTGGTCAACAACTACGACAAGGGTGAGCTATTGCTGTGCCCGGCATTGGCCATCACGGCTAGCGCGGAGCACGCGTCGTTCCCGGGCACGCTCTCCCTCGGTGCCGCAGTGTTCGAGCAAGTGATCATTGAATTGGTGCGCAGCGCCGACTGGGCGGCAGGCGTCGTGTTGGTGAATGGTCACGGCGGCAATCGCGTTGCCGTCGACCGTGCCGTGCGCCAACTGCGCACTGAACAGCGCCGCGTTCTGGCGTGGTGGCCGCAGATACCCGATGGAGATGCGCACGCGGGGCACACCGAAACTTCGATGATGCTGGCGATCTCACCCGAGCTCGTTCGGATGGACGACGCCGAAGCCGGCAACATGAAGCCCGTCGCCGAACTGATCGACGAGATGCGCCGCGACGGGGTCGCCGCGGTCAGCCCAAACGGAGTGCTGGGCGACCCGCGCATGGCGATCGCTTCGCACGGGCGATCACTGCTGACCCGCCTGAGCATCGACCTGGTTGCAGCCGTCGACGAGTGGTGGGATTAGCACGTTGCGTTACCGGCTCGATTCGTCGTGGCGGCGTCCGAACAACAACACGGTGATCGCCGGATCACCGCTGCGCGTGTTTCGACTAACCGACAGTGGCGCACGCGTGATCAACGAAGCGACGACCGACATCGAGCCCACACCCATTCAGCAGGCGTTGCTCGATCGCTTCGTCGACGCTGGCGCACTGCATCCGCTGCCTACAGCCGGTCCCTTCACGGCAGCCGACGTCACCGTCGTCGTTCCCGCATTCAACCGCTTGCCGACTAGCAGAGATGTACAAACGATCGTCGTCGACGACGGCTCGTCGCCCCCACTCGCCGGTGCGCAGCTGCGACTCGCAATCAACCGTGGCCCAGCAGCTGCGCGTAACGCCGGACTGACTCAAGTCACGACACCGCTAGTCGCGTTCATCGACAGCGACGTGATGGTGGAGCGCGGCTGGTTGGAGTCGCTGCTCGCACACTTCGCCGACGAACGCGTCGCTCTAGTTGCGCCACGAGTGCAAAGCGCGCCCGGCGCGACATGGCTCGCCGCCTACGAGCAACGCAACAGCCCACTCGACCTCGGCAACGAACCAGCGCGCATCGCGGCGGGCACACGCGTCTCATACGTTCCCGCAGCCGCCATCGTCTGCCGGGTCGACGCCATCAGAGAGATCGATGGTTTCGACGAAGAGCTACGCACCGGCGAAGACGTCGACCTTGTCTGGCGCTTGCGCGCTGCCGGCTATCAGTGCCGCTACGAGCCAACCGCGGTCGTGCTGCACGAACCGCGCAGGTCACTCACCGCACTGCTGCGCCAGCGATTCGGCTTCGGCCGTTCCGCCGCGCCGTTGGCTACGCGACACCCGGGCGCGCTCGCTCCGGTGCGACTGAATGTGTGGAGCGCTGTCGTGTGGGCGCTCGTACTCCTACGGCGGCCGCTACTCGCACTCGCCGTGCTCGCAGGCGCAATCGTCGCGCTCGCGCGCAAACTGCACACGATCCCTCCCGCTGAGTCAGCGCGTTTAGCCGGACCCGGCACGCTCGCTGCCGGTCGCCAGCTAGCCGATGCAACGACGCGCGCGTGGTGGCCAATCGCACTAGTCACGGCAATCACAGTTCGGCGCAGTCGCCTACCAATCGCTGCCGCACTCATCGCACCAGCAGCCGCGACCGCGATCCGCCAACGCAGTGCGCAGGCGCTAGCGGACGCGCCAGTTCAGCTGCTCGATCGAATGGCGTACGGCGCAGGCGTGTGGGCCGGCGCCGCCAGGGCACGCGACTTTGCCGCCTTGCTGCCCCAGATATCCACGCATTCGCGGCACACCGACTCGGGAATCCAGCCCCAACGAATCAGCTGATTGAACACAATGCAGCCGAGGCAGATCGCGAACACCGACTCGAGTGTCGCCGCTCCGATCAATCCGACAATCAGCACGTAGCTGACAATCGACTCGCCCGCGAACCAGGCAATCAAAGCGCCCGCGCTGAACGTCAGCCCCATTCCTTGTGCGAAGCGCTTCGGCGGCCCCGGCACAAGTCGATGCTGAATGCGCAAGCGCGGCGTCACCACGCGCGTCACGAACTGGCCGAGCGGACTGAGCGTCGGCCCCGTGAGCACGCGTGCCAGGAATCCGAACACCAGTGGCACCAGCACCCACGACTCGCGAATGATCAGGAACGCGATGCCCTGCAGCACGACACCGGCGGCAACGAGGCGGGCAGACGTTTCATTGACTGGATTTGGGAAGGAAAACAGTCTTGAACTCATGCCTCGGATCGTAGACCGATAAACCCGATCAGACAACTCAACAATTGCCTTGCCCAATGATTTCCTGCAACGCAGCTACGGTGGCACGGAATGACCGTCCGCCTGACCGTCCCCCAGGCCGTGTGGCGCCAGCACGTGACCACCACGGCCGAAGCCTATGGCCCGGCGTTGGTGCCGGTAATCAAGGGCAACGGCTACGGGTTCGGCCGGCCCCAGCTGCACCGGCTGGCGGCGGAGCTCGTCGGCCCGCTGACCAGCGTCTGTGTTGGCAACGTGCACGAACTCGCCGACGTTCCCGCCAACGTGCGGCCGATCGTGCTCACTCCGACGCTGGTGCCCCCGACGGGCGAAGACGCCGCTGTGCTTACCGTCGGCAACACCGACCACGCCGAGGCGCTGCGCGGCTGCCACGGCGACGTAATGGTCAAGTTGGCCAGCAGCATGCGCCGCTTCGGCGCGACGATCGACGAACTGCCCACGCTGATGCGCGCAGTTGAGAACCTCGGGCTCGGCGTCGCCGGCTATGCGCTGCACCTGCCGCTTACGGGTAGCGACGAGGATCGCGTCGCCGAGATCGCCGCCTGGCTACCGCACCTGTCGTTCGAACATCCGCTGTGGATCAGCCACTTGCAGCCCGCGACGATGCGGGCGCTGCAAGCGAAGTACGCGCCGCGCAGCTTCAAGGTGCGCGTCGGCACTGCGCTGTGGCACGGCATCCCGAAACTCGATGCGTTGCAACTGCGCGCCGACGTCTTGCACACCCAGCCGATCGGCGTTGGCGAAATCGCCGGCTACCACCACACCCGCGCGCCTTTCGACGGCACGCTCGTCGTGGTCGGCGCTGGAAGCGCGCACGGCGTATCCGCCAACGACGCAACCTCGAACGACAGGCCGTCCGGGCAAGCGCTGAGCCCGTTCCACTTCGCACGCAATCGAATGGCGCTGCTGGAACGACCGCACATGCACACGTCGATGTGCGTCGTCGAAGCTGGCGCGCTGACCCCGCAGGTCGGTGATTGGGTCGACGTCCAACGCGCACTGATCACGACACACGTGGAGGACATCGAGTGGACGTAGTGCGCGAGCCGCGCAATCGCATCATCGATCTCGATGTGGCGCGCGCCATCGGCCTGATCGGCGTGTGCGTGATGAACTATCACGGCTATCTGATCAATGAAGGTGCCGACTACCCGCCGCGCACGTTTCTCGAGCGTGTCTTCGACCCTTGGCAAGGACCGCTCTCGACGCGTTTCGCCGCAACGTTCGTCACCGTCGCCGGCATGGGAATCACGTTGCTCACGCGCCGCAGTCGCGCCAGCGGCGATCGCGCCGCAATCAGTGCCGATCGCTGGAAGCTCGCCCGCCGCGGGTTACTGCTGTTTGCGTTCGGCTACTTCCTCGACTGGGTCTGGAACGGAACGATCCTCTTCTATTACGGCGCGTTCTTCATGGTCGGCGCGCTGCTGTTCACATTGCGCAGCCGCTACCTCATCGCGATCGGTGTCGGCGCCGCGCTAATCGCTGCCGCGTTGCAACGTTGGTCGTTGCACCACGACGCCAGCTGGCTGTTGTACGGAAACGCCGGCGTTACCCGCTCGCCACGCGACCTGCTGCTCGATGTGTTCGTGCGCAACACGCA
>JAYVVU010000385.1:0-6615 GCA_043786755.1 Actinomycetota bacterium | reverse complement strand
ACATCTCGCATCTGATGGCGCTGTTCCCGCGTTGCCCGATTCCGGGGATCCCGTCAGGTGTCCTCGTTGGAAACCTTCCCGGCACTTCCTCACCTTGTCGCCTTGTGTGGTTCGAGCAAGGTGGCCGCACCAGCGGCAGCGTGCGCGGTGGAGTGATCATGCCTGCCGCTCCCAGCGCAACCACGGCACTGGGTGGCGAACTCAACCAGCAAACCGGGATGTATGAGGAAGTCGTCGACGGAGTCGTGTCGTGTTGGCGCCAGCAGCGCTCGTTCAACGCGCTCGAGACCGACGCGCTCGTGACTGCCGCGACGGAAACACTGCGCGCCAGCGGGCTTGCGGTGCTGTAGTCCTGGCTGGCAGTGAAGGCGATTCCCGGACCGGGCGCAACCGCACCACTACCTACGTAGCCGACAGTTCCTTGGAACCAGCGGTGGCGGGGCCGAGAAGTTCGCGTGTCTTGATCAATCGCGTGATGTGCTCCGGTGGCATCGGGCGCGCTAGGTAGAAGCCTTGGGCGCGCGGGACACCGAGATCGGTCAGGCACTGCATCTGCAACTCAGTCTCGACGCCTTCGGCAACGATCGATAGGCCGAGAGCCCCCGCCATCGCCACGATCGCCTGCACCAGTGCCGTGTCGTTCGAGTCGGTTTCCAAACCGTCGACAAACTCGCGGTCGATCTTCACCGAGTCGACCGGGAAGCGACGCAGGTAGCTGAGCGACGAATAGCCCGTGCCGAAGTCGTCGATCGCCAGGCTGACGCCGAGCGCTTTCAACTCGTTCAACGTGCGACCGAAGTAGTCGGCATCTTGCATGAAGACGCTCTCGGTCAATTCCAGGCACAGGTCGGCGGATCGCATACCGCTGCGCGCCAACACACGAGCAATCCGGTCGGTGATGTCGGGTGACAACATCTGGCGCACCGACAGGTTCACCGCCAGGGTCAGCAGTTGCCCGTAGTCGAGCGCTGCCTGTAGTTGTTGCCACTCGACGAGTTGGCGAGACGCTTCTTCCAACAACCAGGTGCCAATCGGAACGATCAGCCCGGTCTCTTCCGCAACGGGAATGAACTCCGCCGGTGTGACTTCGCCGAGCGCTGCCGACTGCCAACGCAGCAGGGCTTCAACGCTCACCATCTCGCGGGTCGCCAGATCGACCACCGGTTGGTAGTGAACGCTCAGCTCGTTGCGGTCGAGCGCGTGGTGTAGCGCAGACGAGATACTCAACCGCTGGCTCGCCTTCATGCTCAACGTCTCGTCGAACATCTCGATCCGTCCGCGACCGAGTTCCTTCGCGCGATACATCGCTGTATCCGAGTCGCGCAGCAAGCTCTCCGGAGTCGATGCGTCGTTCGACAACGCAATTCCCAAACTGGCGGTCACGTGAATTTCTTGGCCGTTGATCAGCCACGGCCGTGCGAAGGCGCGCAGCACTCGCTGCGCGATCTGGTCGGCCTCGTTGGCAGTGATGTCGTCGCACACGACCACGAACTCGTCGCCACCGAACCGGGCGACAGTGTCACCGGGCCGAATAGCGCGCTCGATGCGCTTGGCGGCCTCGCTCAACAACTCATCGCCCGAAGTGTGGCCGAGCGAGTCGTTGACCACCTTGAACTGGTCGACGTCGAGGAAGATCACACCGAGGCGAGTGCCGCGGCGCCGGGCAGCACCAAGCCCGTGCGTTAGGCGATCGGTCAGCAGCAAGCGGTTCGGCAGACCGGTGAGCGAGTCGTGCAGCGCCCGATGCGCGCTCTCGGCTTCCATCCGTTTGCGTTCGGTGATGTCCTTCAACTGGCAGAACACGTACTGCGGAACGTGGTTGTCTTGCACGATCGCAACGTTGGCTGCGGCCCACACGATCGATCCATCGGGGCGGATGTAACGACGTTCGTCGTGATATGTCTGGTTACCGAGGGCAAGGTTCTCAAGCACTGCCTGGCCGAGCGGAATCTCATCGGGATGGCCGTAGTCGGTCCAGCTGCGACCTATCAACTCGTCGTCCGTCCGGCCGAGCAAGTCGCGCAGGGCCTGATTGACTCGCAGCGGAATGCCTTCAAGGTCGGCAATCACGGCACCGATCGCCGACTGTTCGAACCCGATCTCGAAGCGGCTCTCTGCAACCCGCCGAGTCGCTTCTGCCTCCACCCATTCGGTTTGGTCGGCGACCGTTCCGCTGAGCTTGGTGACGCGGCCCTCTTCGTTGAGGTCGGAGACAACACGTGCCCGAACGGATCGCTGTGTGCCATCGGGCCGGACGATCCGAAACGCATGGTCGAAAGAAGCACCAGTTTGCGCAGAGTTCGCCCACACTGCGGTCAAGCCCGCAACGTCTTCTTCATGCACGGCCGCAAGAAAGGCTTGTGGATCGAACGGCACACCGACATCGAAACCCATGATGCGATACATCTCGTCTGACCAGATCATCTCGCGACCGGTGGCCAGATTCACTTCAAAGCTGCCGAGTTGTGCGATGCGTTGCGCCTCAGCCAAACGATGACTGGTCGCCTCAAGCGCACGGCGAGCCTTCACGCTCTCAGTGATGTCGCGAGCAATCACGGACGAACCGATCATGACTCCGTGTTCGTCGTTGGTTCGCGACGCCGTCAACATCACATCGATCAACGTGCCGTCCTTGCGCCGACGGACCGTTTCGAGCACCTCGGACGAACTGCCCTCACTCAGGCGCGTACGCGCTTCGAGTTGTTCGTGTCGCAAGTCGTCGGGAGCTATCAAACCGACCAATTGCCCGACCGCCTCGGCAGCGGTGTACCCGAAGAGTGTCTCTGCCGCGCGGTTCCAACTTGTGACGTACCCATCGAGGGTGACACCAAAGATTGCATCCGCCGAGCCGTCGACGATTGCTGACAGCTGGCGACGCGCTGTGTCCTCGGCTCGGTGCACGCTGACGTCAATCGATGAACCGACGATGGCGACGACCTGGCCTTCGGAATCGAAGATCGGTCGATTGGTGACGAATACCCAAAGGCGCGAGCCATCACGTCGTTCGACTTCTAACTCGCCCGACCAACCGTCGCCGCGTTCGACGGAGCCAACAATCTCGCCCGCTCGTTCGGCGCTGCGACCGCGCAGGAGTAGCTGTGTTGAAGTCTTGCCGACCGCCTCTTCGGCGGTCCATCCGAACATCTCTTCCGCCGCACGATTCCAGTACAGGATGACTCGATTGAGATCGACCGCAACGATCGCCTGCCCAACGGAGGCAAGGATCGACGAGTGAAACTGCAGCGGGTCGACGACGGGCGCAGCGCGTCCAGGGTCGTTGATGTCATCGCGAAAGCCCATGTCGATGGCGGTCATTGGTCGATTCGTTCTTTGAGTTGCAGTATCTGGTTATCGACAGCGCTGACGCCTGCACGACTGAACTAGACGATTTCCATACTGTTCCGTAGCCAAAATCGACACGTGGTTTAACGAATTGATCCGTGTCATACCCCCGAACGAAGATGACCGTCTATGAGCGCGATAACGGCGGTTGGTTTAAAGAAGACGTTCCGTGGCAAAGATGGTGATGTCGATGCTGTGCGTGGTGTCGATCTCGATGTTGCGCCGGGCGAGGTGTTCGGTTTTCTCGGCCCAAACGGTGCTGGCAAGTCGACCACCGTGCGCATGCTGACCACGCTGATGACGCTGAGTGCCGGCCAAGCGCACGTTGGTGGTGTCGATGTAGCGGCCGATCCGCACGGCGCGCGCCGCAAGATTGGCGTGGCGCTGCAGGAGGCTGGTCTCGATCCGCGCCAGACCGGCCGCGAAATCTTGGTGTTGCAGGCGCGCCTGTTCGGCATGTCCACCGCGGCCGCTGCGGTCCGCGCGCAGGAATTGCTCGAGCTGGTCGATCTCGTCGACGCTGCCGATCGGCGGGTGAAGGGTTTCTCTGGCGGCATGAAGCGGCGCCTCGATCTTGCGTCGGCGCTCGTGCATCGGCCCGACGTGTTGTTTCTCGACGAGCCAACGTCGGGGCTCGATCCTGCCAGCCGCATCACTGTGTGGGATGAAGTGCGTCGTATCAATGAGCTGGGCACCACCGTGTTTCTCACCACGCAGTACCTCGAAGAGGCCGACCAGTTGTGTAATCGGTTGGCGATCATCGACGGTGGGTTGATCGTGCGCGAGGGAACGCCCACTGCGCTGAAGCAAGAGCTGCGCACGCGCAAGGGCATGAAGATCGATCCGACTCTCGACGAAGTGTTTCTCGATGCAACAGGCCGCACCCGCGAAAAGGTTGCCGGCGAAGTGAAGGAAGTCTGATGACAACGACCACAACTCCCCCATCCACGTCACCGGCAACGGCAACGGCAACGGCAACCTTCGAGCCCGAGCATCAGAGCAGCGCGTTGCGCGACTCGTACCTGCTCGGCGGGCGAGCTATTCGCGAAGCGCTGCGCACGCCCGACTCGCTGTTCCCCACCATCTTCATTCCGTTGTTCTTCCTCGTGGTCAACGTCGGCCAGGCGGCGCGCATCTTCCCAACTGGCTCGACGCCATTCCTCAAGGGGCAGAATTACGGCGCGTTCCAGTTGCCGTCGTCGCTGTTGCTTTCAGCTTCGTTCGGTGGCGCCGCGTTGTACCTGGTGGAAGAGATCGTCGGTGGTTACTTCGACAAGCTGCGCGCCACACCTATCTCGCGCATGTCGCTGGTCCTCGGTCGCTTGTATGCCGAGTTTTTGCGCACGCTGGCAGTCGCGGCACTGATGGTCGGCCTTTCGCTGTTCTTCGGCATCCATATCGAGTCCGGCATCCTCGGGTTCATCGTGCTGATCGTCATGGTCGCGACGTGGGCGATGGTGTTCAGCGGCTTCATTCAATTGATTGCGCTCAAGTCGCGCAGTGCCGCGGCGACGCAGGGCGCGGGCATGATCTTCTTCCCATTGCTGTTCCTGACTCCTGGCTTCGTCCCCCGCGATCAGCTGACGCGGCCGATGGAGATTGCGGCCACCCTTAACCCTGTGACCTACATCATGGAAGCCGCACGATCGCTGATCCTGGAAGGGTTCGACGGCGCCGCGCTGGCGAAGGGTTTCGCAGTAATTGCCGTGACTATGGCGTTAATGCTGGGCCTCAGCGTGAAGATGGTCAACAACTACGACTGACCTGCTTGGTTTGAGAGTTGGCGACTTCGGGTAGTCCGGCGATGAAACCAACCAGGAGGACTGAAATGGCGTCCCCGGGTGTTACCCAAAAGAGGACTCCCATGAAATTCTCACGAAGCGCACTTCTGCTCGCCTGCGTCGCCGTACCAACTGGGCTGATCGTTACCAGCAACGGGCCAACGGCCCAAGCCGCTGACATCACGATCAGCGTCAAGATTGGCAGCGCCAGCGCCTACTCCGTTCTCGCGGCGTCGACCGTCACTAACACCGGGCCGACCACGCTTGCGCGCAGCCTCGGGTTGTGGCCCGGGACTTCCATTACCGGCTTTCCGCCCGGTGTTGTAGCGGCGACAGGTAACACCGACATCGCCAACGCGACGGCCCAACAAGCGCAAGCCGATCTCACAGGCGGTTACAACGACGGCGCCGGGCGCGCACTAACCGGCACGGTACCCGCCGACCTCGGCGGCCAAGTGCTGCGATCGGGTGTGTACGCCGCCGAAGGCAAGGGTCCACTCAGCCTCAGCGGCACCTTGGTGCTCGACGCTCATGGCAACACCGACGCAGTCTTCATCTTCCAAACCGATTCAACACTTACCACTGCCTCAAGCAGTGTGGTCCAACTGACTGGCGGCGCCCAGGCGTGTCGTGTGCACTGGATCGTTGGCAGTTCGGCAACGCTCGGCACCGGCTCGCAATTCGTGGGCACCATCATCGCTCTGGCGTCGATCACCGTCACCACTGGCGCCAGCGTGCGCGGTCGCGCACTGGCCCGCAACGGAGCGGTAACGCTCGACAGCAACGTCTTTACGCCAGCGTCTTGTCAGCCACCGAGGGTCAGCACCGTCCCTGGTACCAGCACAGTCGGTTCCACGATCCCGCGGACCACGACCACCGTCGCGCGCACAACGGTCCCTCGCACAACCACCACGATCGCCGGTGGCATCCCAGCGACGGGCTCGGATCAAGGCCCAATGCTGTTGATCGCAACCCTGGTAGTCGCAGCCGGTGTCGGAGCTGCGGTCGTCTCGCGCCGACGTCGACCACGCATTAGCTGACGACGCCTCACCTGGGTTACCCCCACGGCACGCTCGCTGCATTTGCAGCGAGCGTGCCGTTCGTTTTGGCGCTAGTCGCCGGCGACGACGGTGATCGCCTGCATCGTCTCCGGGTCGATGGGCGTCGGTGCTTGACCGTCGATCGCCGTGCGCCAGTTGCGCGAGCGCACCGTCAGCAACGCGAACGCGCCAGCGGTTAGCGCGGAGCCGACGACGAACGCAACGTGCAAGTTGATCAGGTCGCCCAGCGTGCCGATGAACAACAACCCGATGCCGTACGAGATACCCATCGCGGCCTGCATCACCGACAGAACTCGGCCGCGGCCACTGGGCGGCGCGTCGCGCTGAATGATCGACACAGACGTGATGAACATTGCAGCCACGCAACCGCCGAGAATCGCAGCGCACACAACCAGCACGACAACCGATGGCGCGAGGGCGTAGGCGAACAG
>JAYVVU010000384.1:0-2841 GCA_043786755.1 Actinomycetota bacterium | reverse complement strand
TCAGTTGCCACGGCGGCGTGATCAACGCGTATCTTTCGCACGTGCTCGGGCTGCCGATCAGCAAGGGCTTCTTCTATCCGAACTACACAGGCATCAATCGCGTTATGGCATCGCAGAGCGGTCATCGCAGCGTCATGACGATCAACGAAACTTCCCACCTACGTGGCACCGGACTCCCTATCGGACTGCTGCACTCATGAGCGACGCAACCTTGAACGACATGACCTTGAACGACATGACCTTGAACGACACAACCTTGAACGACACAACCTTGAACGACATGGGTCTTAAAGCCTTGATGGCGTACCTCGACGCGTCGCCCTCGCAGTGGCACGCGACGCTGAGCAGCGCTGCCTTGCTGCGTGCGGCGGGCTTCGAGGAGTTGCAGCTCGACCAATCTTGGGACGATGTTCCCCGCAAGGGATTCGTGACCCGCGGTGCCGCCCTCGTCGCTTGGTCGCGCGACGCCGACGCCAAGGCCACTGCTCCCCTGCGAATCGTTGGAGCCCACACCGACTCGCCTGGGCTGCGCATCAGGCCGCGGCCCGATGTCGGTGGCTACGGGTGGAAGCAATTGTCGATTGAGGTGTATGGCGGCGCGCTGTTGAACTCGTGGCTCGATCGCGACCTGGGCGTTGCCGGTCAAGTGATTACGCGCGATGGAGCGCGGCCGATCGCAGTACGTGAAGCCGTCGCGCGAGTGCCGCAACTTGCGATCCATCTCGATCGCGACGTGAACGAGCGTGGACTAATCCTCGATAAGCACAGCCACCTCACTCCCGTGTGGGGGGTCGGTACGCCGGCTGCAGGTGAGTTCAACGCCTGGGTCGCGCAACAACTCGACGTCAAGGCCAGCGAGATCACCGGCTGGGACCTCAGCCTGTTCGACGTCACGCCCGCCAGCCGACTTGGCGCAGAGGGCGAACTGCTCGCCGCCGGCCGTCTCGACAACCAGCTTTCCTGTTGGGCCGCAACGAGCGCGCTGTGTACGAACGCAGTCCCCGAGAACGGCACCGCGGTGATCGCACTGTTCGATCACGAGGAAGTTGGCTCGGCGAGCCCAGTTGGCGCAGCGGGGCCACTGCTGGAACACGTTCTCGAACGGTTGGCGCTCACTAGCGGCGCGAACCGCGCCAACTACCTCACACAACTTGCAGCAAGTAATTGCATCTCATCTGACAACGCGCACAGCGTGCACCCGAACTATCCCGAGCGCCACGAGGCCGGTCACCGCCCGGTCGTGAATCAAGGGCCGGCGATCAAGCTCAACCACAATCAGCGCTACTCGACGACGGCAGCGAGTTCGACGATGTTGCAGCGCGTGTTCGAAGCGGCCGATGTTCCGTGGCAACTTTTCGTCAGTCGCAACAACATCCCCTGTGGGTCGACGATAGGTCCACTGACGGCGACTCGCTTGGGCATCGAGACCGTCGACGTCGGCGTTCCGCAACTCAGCATGCACTCAGCTCGCGAACTGTGCGGGACGAAAGACCCGGTGTGGTTGCAGCAGGCGCTAACGACCTACCTCGTCGGCGCGTTCTAGTTGCCCGAGCGAGCCTGCGCCAGATCAAACAAACGCTGTAGTTCGGCGTGCAAATCGGTAGTCAGTTGCTTGGCCGCTAGCCGCTGTGCCTTGGATCCTTCCGCGTCGTCCACAATCGGCACCCGCATCGGCTTGCCGACGATTACGTACAGCTTGCGCGGGAAGATGAACTTGGCGCCCTTGGGCATCACGCGCTCACTGCCGCCGATCGCAACGGGCACGATCGGCACACCCGTCTTCATCGCCACGTAAGCAGCACCTTCGAACAATGGCTGCACAACGGCACCGCTCTTGCGCTCGCCCTCTGGGAACATGACGAGCGGCTCGCCCCCTTCAAGTACCGCAATGCAACGCTTCAGCGCCTCGCGATCGGCCGTGCCGCGACTGACCGGAAACCCCCCCAGCGCGGTGAGCAACTTGCCGAACGGTTTGTTGCTCCACCACTTGTCGGCACCCATGAATCGCATGCGGCGCGTGTACACAGCCGACGACACCGGCGTGTCGATGATGCTGCGATGCGTCGGCGCCATGATGAACGGCTCGCCCGTCGGAAAGTTCTCGCGACCCTTGATCTGCATGCGGCACCACAGGCGGCAGAAGACAGTGAGGATCCCGCGCACCGTGTGGTACGCAATCTTGTCGGGCAACGACTTACCCGTGAGTTTCGTCGAGATTTTCGTCATATGAGTGCTTCTATCTTGGCGAGCACTTCTTCGATGCCCAAACCGGTGGTGTCGACGACGACCGATCCGTCTGCGGTTGTCAACGGGCTATCGGCGCGATTGCTGTCGTAGTGATCTCGGGCCGCGAGTGCACGCTCGATCTCGTCGACATCGCCGCCAGCTTCAGCGACTCGTCGCTCTGCGCGAGTGCGAGGCGAGGCCGTGAGATACAGCTTCAGTTCCGCGTCGGGAAATACCACCGATCCGATGTCGCGGCCTTCGATCACTCCCCCGCCGCGTTCGACGGCCCACGCCTTCTGCCGCGCACGCATCTCGGCGCGCACACCACTGTTGGCCGCCACCGCACTCACCGCAGCTGTGATTTCCGGCGTACGGATAGCGGTGGTGACATCGACCTCGTCGACGAGTACAACGTCCTTGCGTACATCGACAGTCAGCTCGCGAGCTAACTCGGCGACGAGGTCGCGATCCTCAACAGCGATGTTGCGTTGCAGCGCCGCCCAGGTCACTGCGCGATACATCGCGCCTGTGTCGAGGTATTGCAGCTTCAAGCGTGCCGCGAGCGCGCGAGCAATCGTGCTCTTACCTGCGCCCGCTGGGCCGTCGATGGCGATA
>JAYVVU010000383.1:0-2846 GCA_043786755.1 Actinomycetota bacterium | reverse complement strand
GCTTGGCATGTTCACCGGAGCGGGTGTTGGAGCTTCGCCGGTTGGCAACGATGGCGAAGAGCTTTGGTCTGCCAATGGAGATGGTCTCACCGCAGCGCTCGCAGGAGCTGTTCCCGTTGATGAGCACAGTCGACGTGCTCGCCGCTGCGTTTCTTCCCACCGACGGCTATATCGACCCCGCGTCGGTCACGCAGGCAATCGCGCGCGGTGCGCGCACGCGCGGCGCACGCATCATCGAGAACACAGCCGTCACGGCCATCACTGTCGACGGCCGGCGCTGCACGACCGTGCATACGGCGAACGGCAACGCGATCGAGTGCGAAATGTTGGTCAACGCCGCTGGCATGTGGGGTATGCAGGTGGGCGCGATGGCCGGCGTACGCATCCCCGCCGTCGCGGTCGAGCATCAATACCTACTCACTGGCCCGATCGAGGGTTACACCCCGGTCGAGCTCGGCGCAATGCCGACCATGCGCGACCCGGATCACCTCGTGTATTACAAACCCGACGGCCCCGGACTGCTCGTTGGAGGATACGAACCGAACACCGAGTCGTTCGGCGTCGACGGCATCCCATCGCCTTATCAGCGCAAGTTGTTCGACCCGAACTTCGACCGTTTCGCACAACTCGCTGAGCTCGCGACCAAACGCACACCGGTCATCGAGCAAGCGGGCATCCGCACGCTGATCAACGGCGCGATCCCCTACTCCGCTGACGCCGACTTCGTGATGGGGCGCGTGCCCGAGCTCGACAATTACTTCGTCGCGACCGGCTTCCTATACGGCATCGCCGCTGGTGGCGGCGCCGGCAAGATGATGGCCGAGTGGATGCTGGAGGGTCGACCGTCGCTCGACCTATGGCCGCTCGACGTGCGTCGCTTCTCGTTCCATCACACGACGCATCACTTCCTTCGGCCGCGCATGGTCGAACTGTACGCGCATCACTACAAGCTCGCCGCCCCCGGCAGCGAGAAGATGACGGCGCGCGGAATTCGCCGCAGCCCGCTGCACGACTCGCTTGCGGCGCGCGGCGCGGTGTTCGGATCGCGCGGTGGCTGGGAACGCCCTAATTGGTTCGCGCCCGCCGGGGTTGAACCGGTGGACGAGCCTTCGTTCACCGAACCGAACTGGTGGCCGCACGTGCGCGCCGCGCACCTCGCCGTCCGCGAAGGCGTGGGACTCATCGATCAGACCAGCTTCGCCAAGTTTGAGATCAGTGGCGCTGGCGCCTTGGCTGCCGTGCAGTGGCTCAGCGTGGCCGATATGGACAAGCCGGTTGGCACCGTCATCTATACGCAACTGTGTAACGATCGCGGTGGCATCGAGTGCGATCTCACGATGACCCGCACCGCACCCGACAGCTTCTACGTCGTCACCGGCTCGGCGTTCGGCGCGCACGACATGGGCTGGATCACCAGTAACAGTTCTACCGACGGCAGCGTCGTCGTACGCGACCTCACGTCGGCACGTGCGGTCGTCAACATCGTCGGACCGCGCAGTCGCGACGTGTTACAGGCAGTGTGTGAGGACGACGTCAGTAACGCCGCGTTCCGCTACGCGAAGGCGCGGCAGATCACGATCGGTTCGGCACCTGTGCTGGCCGTTCGCATCGGTTACGTGGGCGAACTTGGGTGGGAGTTACACATCCCTACCGAGTACGCGGCGCACGTCGCCGAGCTGTTGCGCGCAGCCGGAGCTGCGCACGGCATGGTCGACGTCGGCTATCGCACGATCGACACGATGCGCATGGAGAAGGGCTACGTGTACTGGAGCACAGACGTCACGCCCGACACGACTCCGTGGGAGGCGGGCCTCGCGTGGCGCGTCAACCTGAACAAGGGTGACTTCCTTGGCCGCAAAGCGCTGGTCGCGCAGCAGCAAGCTGGCGTGACGCGACAACTGTGCACGTTCACGCTCGAGTCGATGGCGTACCCGGTCAGCGGTGAGGCGATCATTGTTCCTGGCTCTGACACGGTGGTGGGCTTCACGACCAGCGCCAACTTCGGCCACACCGTCGGCAAGCCGATCGCGTACGGCTATCTACCGATCGAGCACTGCGAGCGCACCGACTTCATCATCGAGGTGTACGGCGAACCAATCGCAGCGATCCGCAACGATCGCCCGCTCTACGACCCCGACAATTCCAGGCTGAAGGCCTGAGTCTCATGAGCGAACTCGCCGCTGCGCTCTCGCGCATTCCATTGCTCGCCGATGTCGATCCGTCGACCGTGACGCGTCTTGCGGGGCTGACCAACATCAACTATCTCGTCACGGTCGGCGACGAGCGCTTCGTGCTGCGTTTGCCTGGCGCGGGCACCAGCGAATACATCGATCGCACCGCCGAGGATGTCGCGGCGCGCTCCGCGGCTGCAGCCGGGGTCAATGCCGAAGTTGTGTTCTTCGACGCAGTTGATGGATTGATGGTCACGCGTTTTATCGACGGCGCAGTCACGATGAGCGCCGAACGGTTCCGCGACGTCGGTGCCGTCGCCCGCGCAGGCCAAGCGTTTCGCAAGCTGCACACAACGGCCGCACCGTTTGCCGTCGACTTCAAGCTGTTCGAGATGATCGACGACTACAAGCGTCTGCTCGCCGAGAAGGGCACCGCGCTCCCAGATGGTTACGCCGAAGCCGAAGCGCAGGCCGACGCGACCCGCCGAGCGCTCGAAGCCACCGCCCGGCCGCTGGTGCCTTCGCATTGCGATCCGCTCTGCGAGAACTTCCTCGACACCGGCGACCGCATGGTCGTCATCGACTACGAGTATTCGGGTAACAACGACCCGATGTGGGACCTCGGCGACCTATCCGTCGAGGGCTTGTTCGGCCCCGAGCAGGACACGGCGCTAC
>JAYVVU010000382.1:0-6641 GCA_043786755.1 Actinomycetota bacterium | reverse complement strand
GATGAAGTTCGGCGCGCCGCCGACGCCGATGCGCTTGCCATCCTTGCCGAGCACGACGCCGACGTCGAACACGGAGCCCTCGGCCGCGTCGACTTGCGGGTCGGCCTGGACCGTGCGCAGGACGCCGCGCGGAACGGTCGCCAGGGTTCCGCCGCTGTCCTCGACGTTGATGAACTCCTTCGGCGTGATCGCGACGTCGGTGCCCTTGTTGGCCTCCTGGAAGATGCGGTCGAAGCTGCCGTTGATCGTGTCGGTGAAGACGAAGACACCGGAAAGAAATGCGGTGCCGGCAATGACCGCAAGTGCGGTGAGAACCATCCGGCCCTTGCGGCTCCAGATGTTCTTAAGACTCAGTTTGAACACGACTCAGTCTCCGAAGCGCTTCAAGCGATCGAGCACGCGCTCAGAAGTTGGGTCGCGCATCTCGTCGACGACCTTGCCGTCGGCGAGGAAGATCACGCGATCCGAGTAGCTGGCGGCCACCGGGTCGTGTGTGACCATCACAATCGTCTGCCCAAGCTCGCGAACGGCTAGTCGCATGAAGTCCAGAATCTCGTGACCCGTGCGACTGTCGAGGTTGCCGGTTGGCTCGTCGGCGAAGATGATCGTCGGTTGGCTGGCGAGCGCGCGAGCAACTGCGACGCGCTGCTGCTGGCCACCGGACAACTCGCTCGGGCGATGCTTCAGTCGGTCGCGCAGTCCGACGGTGTCGACAACGCGGTCAATCCACGCCGTGTCGCCCTTATTGCCGCCAAGCAGCAGCGGCAGCATGATGTTCTCTTCCGCAGTAAGCGTCGGCACAAGGTTGTATGCCTGAAAGACGAAGCCGACATCGGTTCGGCGCAGCTCGGTGAGTTGCTTGTCGTTCAGCGAAGCAAGTTGCGTGTCGCCGATGTAGACGGCGCCGCTTGTGAGCGCATCGAGGCCAGCCAGGCAATGCATCAACGTGCTCTTGCCCGAGCCCGAGGGCCCCATGATGGCGGTGAAGCGACCACGCTCGAACTCGACGGACACACCGTCGAGCGCGCGCACCTCACTGTCGTCCTTGCCGTAGATCTTTACTGCGTCGACGGCGCCTGCCGCAGTTGTGGCCGTGCCAGTTCCCGTGTCAGTCATGGCACAGTTGTAACGGCTTGATCGCCAAAAAGCATCCCGAATCAGGGTGACGTCGGACCCACGCGCGAATTCTGACGTTCGCCTTACCCCTGCTGTGCCGTACGCTCGCGGGGTGATTCAGTGCACGTCGTGTGGCGCTGCGGTGCCTGCTGGCGCACGATTTTGTCCGTCGTGCGGGCATTCCGTCGCGCTCGGCCAGCCCGAAGAGCGGCGCATCGTCACTGTCTTGTTCACCGATCTCGTCGGCTTCACCGGCCTCACCGAACACATGGACCCCGAGCAGGTCAAGCGCCTGATCGACCAGTGTTTCGAGCGACTGGTCGAGGTAGTGGTTGGCTTCGGCGGCCGCGTCGACAAGATTCTTGGCGACGGCATCCTCGCGTTGTTCGGTGCACCGGTTGCCCACGAAGACGACCCGGAACGGGCAGTGCGCGCCGCGCTGCGTATGCAGGGAGTGCTCACCGACTTTGTGGCCACCAGCCAGCTCGCAGGCAGCGCCAACATCCGCATGCGCGTCGGCATCAACTCCGGCGAAGTGCTGGTCGGCACATTGGCCGGCAGCGACTACACCGCGATGGGCGACGTCGTTAACACCGCGTCGCGCTTGCAGACCTCGGCCCCACCCGGTGGCGTGTTGGTCGGCGAATCGACTTACGCGCTGACGTCGCACACGTTCCGTTACGAACCGTTCGGGGAAGTGCAACCGCGCGGGCGCGAACAATCAGTGACGGCATGGCTGGCATTGGAGGCCACAGCGCCGCCTGGCCGTCGCCGCCGTCGCGATGTCGGCATTGTCGGTCGCCACTCCGAACTCGCAATGGCCGATGCCGCGCTCGAACTCGTGATGCGCAGCAGTCGCAGCGTGCTGCTGCACATCAACGGAGACAACGGCGTCGGCAAGAGCCGCCTTGTCGACGAAGTCATCCAGCGCCTTCGCGACCAAGGCGATGTTTCGATTCTTGAAGGCGCGTGTGTGCCCTACGGCGAAGCCAACGTGTGGTGGCCGATCGCCAGTGCGTTGTCGGACTATCTCGATCTCGATTCGGGCATGCCGGTCGAGACCATGCGCGCGACGGCACTCGCGCGCGCAAAGACGATGTTTCCAACGGTCGGCGAGGAAGACGCCGAACGAATGGTCGAGGTTTTCATTCACCTGATGGGCCATTCGTCGTCGATCGACAAGCTCGATGCAGTCAACGCGCGCAGCACGATTCACCGAGCCGTGGCATTCGTTCTCGAAGCGCGGTCGGAGCGCGGCGCAATGGTGCTCAGCATCGACGACGTGCACTGGGCCGACCAAGGGCTACTCGACCTGTTCGAGCACTTGTTGAGCGCGCTCGTTCGTCGCCCGTTCCTGCTGATCACTGCGATGCGTCCGGGCAGCGATGTGGTGTGGCCACCACGGTCAGAGCGCAGCACGGTGATCTCGATGAGCCTGCAACCGCTGACGCGCGCCGACACCGACCAGCTCGCCACGGCCCTCCTCGGCGACGCATCGCGCGACGAGCAACTGATCACCGCGCTGTACGACCGCAGCGGTGGCAACCCCCTGTTCCTGCTCGAGTTAGTGGCACTCACCGAGGCTGGCGGCAGTGGGCTCGAACTTCCCGACTCGCTGCGCACGCTGATCGCGGCGCGGCTCGACCAACTCACTCCACCGCAACGGCAGATGCTCGAGAACGCTGCCGTGCTCGGCACGTCCGGCAACATTCAAGACCTGGAACGGTTCGCCACCGAACTCGGGCAAGTCTTTAGCCGCGATCTGGTGATGGACCTCGACGACCTCGGCCTGTTGGAAGTTCACGGCAGGCGTTGGGAATTCTGCAGTGAGTCGGTTCGCGACGCCGCGTATCAGACGCTCACCAAAGCGGCACGTGCGCAACGACACGCCGGCGTGGCGAAGGCGCTCAGCGGATCGTCTGGCCGACTGGAAGATCGCGTTCACCACACCGCATCGGCCGCTGAACTAGTGCAAGAGCTCGGTGCCGTCGAGCGAGTCCCGGGCGACGTCGCCGACCAGGCGTTGCAACTGCTCACCGGCGCCGCCGATCGCGCACTCGACACCGGCAGCCTGCGTATGGCCGTACGTCATGCAACCCGCGCACTCGATCTCTCGCGAACACGCGATACGCCTCCGGCCGAGCTTGCCCACTTGCACCTTGTGCGGGCGACGGCATACATCGAGCAACGCGCGTTCAACGAGGCGACCGCCGACATCGACGCGTTGGAAGAAATCGCCGCTGCGTTGCAGGACGTCACGATCGAGGCGGAAGCACATCGCCTTCGCGGTTCGCTCAGTCAGGTTGCTGGCCGCATCGACGACGCTCGCCGCGAACTCGGCCAAGCGGTCGATCTGTTGCGCGGGGTCGAGCGACCGGAGTTGTTGGCACAAGCACTTCGCATACGCGGCTACATCGAGATGTTTGGTGGCTCGTTGACCGACGCCGAGTGGTACTTCGGTGAAGCCGACGGTCTGTTCACTGAGCTGGGCGACGAACGCGGCTCGGCTTACATCGAACAACACCGCGCATGGATCGCATTCCTGTCCGGCGACCTACCCGCCGCGCGCGAGCGGTTGGGGCGTTCTGCCGACACTCACCAACGGCTGGGCGATCGGAACGGAGTTGGCTGGGCGTTCGGACTACTGGCGTTCGTCGAGTTTTTCGAGGGCCGATTCACCGAAGCCGAGCAATTGGCTGCGATCGTTGGCAAAGAAGCCGAACAGCGTGGCGATGTGTGGGCCGCGAGCATGATGGACACGCTGCTGGCCGACCTCCGTTTGTGGCAGGGCAAGTTGGAGGATGCTGCCAACTTCGCCGACAAAGCACGGCAGCGCTTCAAGCGCATCAACGACAAGTTCGGAATGATTCAGGCAATGGCGCCACTCGTACGCGCGCAGGTTGCACTTGGTCGTCACGCATCTGCGCAACGAACATCGGAGGAACTCCTCGCAATCGCCGAATCATCGCAAAGTGGTTCGTTCGCGCTGATGGCCGTCGCTGGCGCTGCGATGCACCGCGGCAATGGCGCAGTCGCTGCTGCGACTGCCGAGCGCGCGCTCGCCGAGATCGCAGCAATTGGGGGCGAGGCGTACGAACCAACCGTGGTGCTGGCACTTGCGTACGCGCAACTTGGTCGCGTTGAGGATGCGATGGCGGCCATCGAATCGGTCCCGCCCTATGGCCTCGCACATCCGTTCACGCAGGCAGTCGCGGCCTTGGTCAACACCGTCGCTGGTGCACCGGCGGAAGCAATTCCGCACGCCGATGCCGTCGCGACAGCGAACGGCGCGACGTATCTCGACAATGTCTTCGCCTACCTCGCAGCCGCCGGCGCCTACCAACAGATGGGCGACTCGGAACACGCCATCTTGTCTGCGGAAGCAGCTGTGGCGCGGGCGATGGCCGTCGGCGATGTTGTCGCTACCGCACTAGCGACCAGCGCGTACCAACTGATCTCGGGTAACACGCACCCGGCACACGATCAACGCACGCCACTAGGCGACGGATGGACGACGTTGCTCGCACTGCTCGTCGGCGAGCACACAGCAGTGGTTGGGTCAGCCGGAGATTGAGTCGCGCCGACGCCGCATTTCGGCGTTGAACATGGTGGCCGCCGGGTGCGGATCCATTTCGCGAATGAGCGGCTCGAGCGGCGGCTCGACGAACGGCTGATGGCGAATTTGGCAGCCGGGGCAGAAGTACAGCAGACGTTCAAACTGCCCGACCCTGCGCACCTGCACGGTGTCGCTGCATCGGGCGCACCGCGTTCCGTTGCGTCCGTACACGGCGAGCCCGGTAGCTGTGTCGGGGCCGACTGCGCGATAGACGCGATCGAGGTTGGTGCGCAGCATGCGCGTCGCGGCGTTGATGACCTGCGTGCAATCGTCGAGCGACAACGTGGAAACCTCAGCAAACGGGCTGAGTTCGCACGCCCAGAGAATCTCGCTGCGATAGACGTTGCCGATGCCGCGCGCAACGTGTTGATCGAGCAACACCTCGGCAATCGGGCACGCTTCGTCGGCGTAGGCAAACATGCGGCGCACACATTCCGCTAGCTCGGCATCGGTTGCATTCGAGAGGTCCGCTGCCAAGCGACCGAACCCTGGGTGCCGCACGGGATCGAACTCGCGATACGTCTCGAACGTTGCGGCGTTAAAGCACACCGCCACCCAACCGGGAACGTCGACCGCAACTCGCATCTGATCGTTCGGCTTACGCCAACGCTCGCCGGTGCGGTACAGATGCCAAGCGCCGTTCAAGCGCACATGCGTGCTCAACACAATTCCGTCGTCCCAAACGATGCGAAGGTGCTTGCCGTCGGTCTCGACTCGCTCGATCAGGCGACCGATTGTCGGCATCGGCCCGAACAGTCCGGGCGCGTCGAAACGCCGAAGCGGACGACCTACGAGGGCCGTCCGCAATGCCGCTCCAGAGCGGTGAGTCGCATCGCCGTCAGGCACGTGCAGAGACTACGCACTCTGCAACACCGCGTTGCGTAATGCCCACCCGTAGTGGCTGCGTAACAAGACGGTAACGTTCACTGTCGTGGAGCCAGAAGAAACCGTGATCGACGATGAAGCGGTTGAAGGCATGCCCGTCGACGGTGTGCCCGACATCAGCATTGAGCGCGACTTGGTCGCTACCGCGCGACGCCGTTACGGCGTCGGCGGGGCAATGATGGCTGGCGGCATGCTCGCGATCGAGCGGGCGCTCGAGCTACGCCCGGTCAAAGAGGAAGCGCCAATCGTGGTCGCCTCGCCAACCGAGCCGGTCGACATCGACGAAGACGGCATCGACGTCGACATCGACGACGAAACCTGGGTGTACGCACCGCCGCAGCCACGTTCGCGCCCGACGAAGCACGTGCAGGGCCGCCGATGACCGAAGAAGTCGATACCCGAACGGCGTGGCTCTCGCGCGATGTGTTGGAGAACATCCGCGCCAACGTGCCGCTGGTTTACGTCGATGCCGTGCCAGTGCGGGTCGACGAGCTCGGTCGCGTCACCCACATCGGCATGCTCTTGCGCCAGGCCGCCGACGGCACAATCAGCCGGATGGTCGTCAGTGGTCGCGTGTTGTACGGCGAGCGCATTCGCACCGCTTTACTGCGCCACCTCGAGAAGGATCTCGGCCCGGTGGCGCTGCCGCAGATTCCGCCGGAAATCGCCCCGTTCACAGTCGTCGAGTACTTCCCCGACGGCGACATCAGCGGCTACCAAGACCCGCGCCACCACGCGGTCAGCTTGGCGTTCGTCGTGCCCGTCGCGGGCGATTGCCAGCCGACGCAGGAAGCGCTCGATCTCGGGTGGTTCACTCCAGCGGAAGCGATCAGCGAGAAGGTGCGCAACGAGATGACCGGTGGGCACGATCGGTTGATTCGGCTCGCGCTCGCGCACGTCGGCCAGCTGCCCTAGGTATTCGCGCCTAGATAGTGGTGTAACTAGTCAGTAAACGACATGTGCTCGACGTCCCAGACGTGGTGCAACGGGTCGTGCATCAGGTAACGAGCGAAACTGCCGACCG
>JAYVVU010000381.1:0-2849 GCA_043786755.1 Actinomycetota bacterium | reverse complement strand
CGTTGTCGACCCGCGACACCTGGTCGGTGGTTTCGACGATCAAACCGTCGGCGAGCAGTCGGTTCAGCGTGCCATACAGCGTGCCTGGCCCCATCACCACCGCACCCTCGCTTTGCTCGCCAACGAGGCGCATCAGGGCGTAACCGTGGTTCTCGCCGCCGAGCAGCGCAAGGAGGAGATACATCGATGCCGCCGGCAGTGGCTTGTCCTGCTGGTTTCGAGTCATACTCGAATGTTGGTATATCAACTTCCGATAGTCAAGTGGTTTCTTTGGACCAACCGGCGAGCAGCGCGATCAGCGCCAGCACGGGTACAAGCGCCAGCGAGCTGATGAGGCCGACCTTGTCGATGCTCTTGTACCCGTCGAGGTGGTCGGCGTGGTACACGACGTGCAGGACGCCCTGGACAAGCCAGGCGACCGCTACCGGGCGCGCTGGCCGACTCCGCAGTGCCGTCCAGATCGTCACGATGCAGAGCGCCAGGAACAGCACGCCGACGTCGCGTACGAGATGTTCGTTGTACGCCCCACCCTCGGTCGCGATCCACCCGCGTCCGAGTGGGAAGTCGTTGTAGAACGACTTCGGGGCAAAGGCCGCCTGCACGCCCACGGGCAACATCGCGATTGCAATGATGAACAGTGCCAGATTCTGAATTCGTTGCCGGTTCATGGTTGGCTCGCCTCCGTTTAGTCTGCGTTGATGCGCGACATTAGCCCCGCCATTCGTTGTCACCCGCGCCGACGCGTGGTTCGTCTGTTGGTTTTGTGAGTTCCATCACGCTGCCGTTTGGCGCGCCCAAGGTGCTGCCATTCCTGGCGGCGATCGCGATCGCGCGCGAGCAAGGCGAGGTGATCAGCGACGCCGCGGAAGCGCTGGTGATCGAACTGTTTCGGGGCGAGGGTCGCTCGCTGGTGCGGCTGGCACGTCTGTTCGTTGACGATCGTGATGCAGCCGAAGACATCGTTCAGGAGGCCTTCCTGCGACTGGCGCGCCATGCCGGCAAAATCGACTCGATCGATCGCGCGCCGGCGTATCTACGGTCCATCGTCTTGAACCTCGCCCGCGATCACAATCGGCGGGGACTGGTCTCGCTACGCCATCGCGCGGCAGCGGGTCGCGAGATCGATGTCGTCGATGACGCGGCGGATCAACTGGCGCGTACGGAGCAGCATCGAGTCGTGCTCGATGCAGTGCGAACGCTCCCGACCCGCCAGCGCGACTGCATCACGCTCAAGTACTTCGAAGAGCTCTCGCTCCACGAGATCGCCTCGACCCTTGGCGTGTCGGTCAACTCGGTGAAGACGCACCTGTTGCGTGCAATGGCTGCGCTCGATCGCAAGTTGGGGTCGTCGTGAGCACGGTCGTGAGCTCGACGGAGACTCGGCTGACCGAAGCATTTGCTGAGGTCCGGACGTCCACGTTCGAGAACCCCGACTTGTTTGCACGAGTGACCGGCAGTCTTACCGACGCACGCGCGCGCCGTCGCTTTCGACTGACGATGGCATCGTGGTTGGGTGTTTTCGTTCTTGCAAATGTGGCGTTGGCGCTTGCGCTTTCAGATTTCGACAACAGGAGGTTCAACATGCAGTGGTGGGTCATTGAACTGATCACCAACATCGTGCTGGTCGCGATTGCGATCGGGCTCGGTCCCTTCATCAAGCGCTTCGGCCGCTCGTACGCGGCGGATGTGTTTCGCGCGAATCCGAGAACAGGTAAGAGCTACCTCGTACTCACGGACGTCGCGTATTACTTGATCTTTACGGCCTTCATCATGTTCACGATTACATTCGTCGAACGCGCGAGCTGGCGGCTTTCGACAGGAACGCAACTGAAAGCCGAGGTGGTTCGCGTCGGTGGAATGTTGCTGATCATGGGAATCCTTCACGGTCTCAACGTCGTTGCCTTGCCGATCATTGGGCGATTACTGGCCAGCGACGACCCTGCGCGCGCAGGTCGATCCAGTTCGGAGGCCGGTGTCTCGTCAGCGTCAATGCCACCGATGGGACCAGGCACGTGGATCCTGCGCATCGAGGAAGCGCCCGGCGCCAAGCCGGCTGATTAGCGTAACTACTTGAATCCGCCACTCGCAAAGAACAGGGCCGCAAGCACCGAGCAGGCGAGGAGCACGATGATGACAGTTGCCTTTCGTGAGAGGCGCCAGCCATCGTCCTGCTGGGTCAGCGTGAAACGAGTTGCGACAATCAAGATCGCGTAGATCGCAAGCATTGCCACATAGCCAGCCAAGCTGTGCAGCGACCATCCGAAGTCATCGACCAGCTGACGACCGACCAATACGAGTGGCCCAAGCGCGACCAAGAAGCAAAGCGCACGAATTGCGCGATGCCAGTGCGTGCGTGCCGAGCCGAGCCCAGCTCCAACCACGGTCGGGAACATCAACGCCCCAGCGGCGACGAAGAGCGGCAGTGTGGCGATCCCACCGAAGACACGCGCGATGGTGAGCTTCCACCGACGCGGCTGGCGGCTGCGGACGATCGCCACGATCGCTTGCGTGGTGCCGAAAATCGTGAAGCCAAGGACGATGAACAGCGTCCCCTTCCAGGTGAATTCGGGGTCGTCGGAGATCAACCGCATCCATGCCCGAGCGGCGATTCCGAGCGCCAGCCCTCCAAAGAAGCCGATGGCCACCGCTGGCAAGACGGGAAGGGGTCGTGGTGCTGCAAGTTCAGTCATGTTCAGAACAGACGACATCGCATCTAGTTTTGGTGACACGTCACCCGAATTGAAAAGTGGTTCGTCTGTTCTGTATGAGCTTGCACAAGTCCGCCGTCATCGCTTCTCGTTTCGCTGTACTCGCCCTTTTGGCGGGTGCGGTCGCTAGCTGTGCCGACG
>JAYVVU010000380.1:0-6660 GCA_043786755.1 Actinomycetota bacterium | reverse complement strand
GTTGATGATCCATCCGGCGACGAGCCTTCCCGAAGGACATCACTTCGTTGTCGGCATGCGCAACCTGCGCGACAGCACCAACGCCGTCATCCCACGTGGTCCGGCGTTCCAGGCGGCGATCGACGGTAACCCCGAGCCGCGCCAGCGTGCCCGCGCGTTTCGCGAGTTGCTCGCTCCGTTGGCTGCCGAGGGCATCACGCTCGACGACCTGTACATCGCCTGGGACTTCACCGTTGCGACCAGCGACACGCTCGCCGGTCGCGTCTTGCACATGCGCGAGATCGCTTACAACTCACTCGACGACGATGGCGCGCCGGCATTCACCATCACATCCGCAGTCGACGACGGCAACGTACGCACCGTCGATGGACAGTTCCTTGTTCCGAACTTCCTCACCGGCGATGGCGGACCGGGAAGCACGTTCTCGCTCGATGCCGATGGCATGCCGCAACGCAACACTGAGCAGCCCGACTTCACCGCCGACTTCCATTGCGTATTGCCACTGGCCGCGGCGGGGCCAGTACCAGGCATCGTGTACGGCCACGGCTTGCTCGGCACACGCATGGAAGTCGACGGCCTTGCCTTCGCTGCCGACAGCGGTGTGGCCGCACTATGCGCAACCGACGAAATCGGCATGAGCACTCCCGACGTGCCGAACCTCGCCAACATCCTCGGCGACCTCTCGCTCTTCAAGCAGCAGGCCGATCGGTTGCAACAAGGGCTACTCAACCAGCAGTTCCTGGGTCGCCTGATGAACTCATCGGCAGGCTTCACGCACTCGACTGCCTTCCAGAACTTCGCCGGCGCGCCACTGATTCTCAACGACGCGACCGCATTCGTGGGCAACAGCCAGGGCGGCGTGATGGGCGGCGCCAACAGCGCGATCAGCAGCGAATGGTCACGCGTCGTGCTCGGCGTGCCGGGCATCAACTACTCGCTGCTGCTGCATCGTTCGTCGCAATGGCCGACGTTTCAGACGATCTCCGACGTGGCGTACACCGATCCGGTTGATCGCGACCTCGGGCTGCAACTCATCCAACTGTTGTGGGATCGCGGCGAGAACGACGGCTATGCCCAACACCTCACCGACAACCCGTACCCGGGTATCGAACCCAAGACGGTGATGCTGATCGCGGCGTTTGGCGATCACCAGGTGGCGAACGTCGCGACCGAGGTACTCGCCCGCACCATCGGCGCTGCGGTTCGCGAGCCGGCGCTGCTCGACGGTCGCAGCAACGATGTCGATCCGCAATGGGGCATCGTTGCGTTCGATCCGGCGAACCCGTCGAAGGCTGTGCTGGAGATGTGGGACTACGGAACGCCCGCACCGCCGCCGAACAACCTGCCGCCACATCCGCCCGAGTACGGCGAAGACCCGCACAACGGCGGTTCGCGCGAGCCACTCGTGCTGCAAATGGCATTGACGTTCCTGCTGACCGGCGAGATCGTCGACCCGTGCGGTGCAACAGCGTGCACCAGCAACGCGCTGTCGTAAAAGGGAAACGTCCTAGCGCGGTAGCCCGAGCAACACGTCGACCAACTCGCCCACCGGGCGGAAGGTCAGGCCCGCGATTGCACGGTGCGCGTAGCGCACGATGCCGGTGCGATCGACAACGAACACGCTGCGGCGGGGAAAACCGAGTGGCCCAAGCGTGCCGTACGCAGCGGCAACCGTCTTGTCGACGTCGGCCAACAGTGGGAACTGGAAGCCGTGTTTGGCAGAGAACTTGTCGTGGCTTTCGACACTTTGCGAGGAGATGGCGAGCACTTGCGCGTTCATCGCTGAGAACTGTGAGAGGTCGTCGTTGTAGCTGTTCAGCTGCCGCGTGCACACCGGGTTGTCGTCACCTGGGTAGAACACGAGCACGACCGGGTGACCCAGGTAATCGCCGAGGGAAACGTTCTTCCCACCGGTCGCTCGCAAGGTGAAGGCGGGCGCGACATCGCCGACCGCGACGCTCATTCGCCGACTGCTTCCATCAACGACTCGCTGATGTCGAAGTTGCTGTAAACATCCTGCACGTCGTCGAGTTCTTCGAGTGCGTCGACGATCTTAAGGATCGCGCGCGCGTCGGCAAGGTCGGATACTTCGATGGTCAGGCTCGAGACCATCGTGCTTTCGGTCGAGGTCACTTCCAGTCCAGCGGCCTGCAGCGAGTCGCGCACGTCGAACACGATCGATGGATCGCACGTGATGTGCCACGCACCTTCGCCGTCGGCGGCGACATCGTCGGCGCCAGCGTCCAGTACAGCCAACATCACCGCGTCCTCGTCCTTGCTCTGCACGAGCAGAACTCCCTTGCGACTGAATTGCCAACCGACCGCGCCCGGCTCGGCTAGCGAGCCGCCGAGCTTGCTGAAGATGTTGCGCACATCTGAGGCCGTGCGGTTGCGGTTATCGGTCAACACGTCGATCAAAACGGCAACTCCGCCCGGCGCGTAACCCTCGTACGTGAACGCTTCGTAGTTGCCACCGTCGGTGAGACCGGCACCGCGCTTGACCGCACGGTCGATGGCGTCGTTCGTCATCTGCGCGCCCTTGGCCTTCAGCACGATGTTGCGCAGCGAGGCGTTCGACGAGGTGTCGGCGCCACCCTCGCGAGCAGCGACTTCCAGCTGACGGGCGATCTTGTTGAAGACCTTGGCGCGCGCCTTATCGGCAGCGCCCTTCTTGTGTTTGATCGTTGCCCATTTGGAATGGCCCGACATGGTCGCTTAGCTCCCTATCAATTCGCAAAACATTGCATGCAGTCGATTATCGGCGGTGAGTTCGGGGTGAAACGACGCCACCATCACGTGGCCCTGTATTGCCAATACCGGCACTTCATCGTGGCTCGCCACGACCTTCACTCCCGTGCCAACGGCCATCACTTTAGGGGCACGGATGAAGACCGCATGAAACGGCGAGTCAAAACCGTCAACATTGATGTCGCTCTCGAAGCTGTCGACTTGGCGCCCGTATCCATTGCGTTGCACGGTGATGTCGATCGCCCCGAAACTGCGCTGGTCGGGGCGGCCGTCCAGTACATCGGTCGCCAACAGGATCATCCCCGCGCAAGTACCGAACACGGGCATGCCATCGCTGAGCCGCGCCTTGAGATCGTCGAACATGCCAGAGGTCTCCAGCAGTCGCGACATGGTTGTGCTTTCACCGCCGGGCATCACTAGCGCGTCGACGCGGGCAAGGTCGGTTGGTGTACGTACTTGCGTGGTCGCGACGCCGAGCCCTGTGAGGGCTAACTCATGCGCGGCGAACGCACCCTGCAGCGCGAGAACTCCAACACGACCGCCGCTGGCAGAGCCAGCGGGATCTTTCGAAACGGTCACCTGGGGGCTCCATCGATCTCACCAGCCGCGTTCGGCGTAACGCTGATTGATCTCGTCCATCCCGATACCGGTCATCGGCGCTCCGAGACCACGACTGACCTTGGCAAGAATGTCGGCGTCACGGAAGTGAGTTGTGGCTTCCACGATGGCTTTCGCACGCGGCGAAGGATCGTCGCTCTTGAAGATGCCCGAGCCGACGAACACTGCTTCCGCGCCGAGTTGCATGGCCAGCGCGGCGTCGGCGGGGGTGGCGATGCCACCTGCGCAGAACAGCGGCACTTGCAGCCAACCGGTCTCGGCGATCTCTTGCACCAGCGACAGCGGTGCTTGCAACTGCTTGGCCCACTGGAACAGCTCGGCCGAATCGGCTTGGGTGATCTTGCGGATGTCGCCGATGATGTTGCGCAGATGGCGCACGGCTTCGACGATGTTGCCTGTGCCAGCCTCGCCCTTGCTGCGGATCAGGCAGGCGCCCTCGCTGATCCGGCGCAGCGCTTCACCCAGGTTGGTGGCACCGCACACGAAGGGGACGGTGAACGCGTACTTGTCGATGTGGTGGGTTTCGTCGGCGGGGGTCAGTACTTCGCTCTCGTCGACGTAGTCGACACCAAGTGCCTGCAGGATCTGCGCTTCAACGAAGTGGCCGATTCGCGCCTTGGCCATCACCGGGATGGTGACCATTGCCTTGATGCCTTCGATCATTTCCGGATCGCTCATGCGCGCCACGCCACCGTCGCGACGAATGTCGGCGGGCACGCGCTCGAGCGCCATCACTGCGCAGGCACCAGCGTCTTCGGCGATCTTGGCTTGCTCGGGGGTGACGACATCCATGATGACGCCGCCCTTGAGCATTTCGGCGAGGCCGCGCTTGACCTGAGTCGTGCCCTTAACATTCGCAGCGCCCTTGACGTCGGAAGTCATGGAGTTAGCGTATCGCTTGGGTCGATTTGCTGCAGCAACGGATAACCCGCTGATGGCGGGTGTTGCCGCTACCCGGCTGTTCGCGTTATGAGACGACGCTGAATGTGTCGACTTTGGCGAGCTCGATCCACGTGCGGCCCGGCGTCAGCAAAATCGGGTTGCCACTAGCGTCGGTGAGCACGATCGGCGAGAAGCGATCGGTGCGCGTCCACGTTCCACGCACAACAACGCCGCCAGTGAACACAAGCACCTGCCCGGTTCCGATGGTCTGCGCTTCCGGACTGTTCGGATCGGCCGGACTCGGCTTGTACTCCACGACCATCACGATCACATTGTTGGTACTGACCTGGCCGCTCAGCGAGTCCATGTGCGGCACTTCGGCCGATGTACGCAAGTACACACCCGTCGCCGCGTCGTAACGCCACGTGATGTCCAAGCCGTCCATGTTGAGGTCGGCGCCGATCGCAGCATCGCCTTCGGCAGTTGCACCTGCAGCCAAGTACTGGAACTGCTGCTGCGGCGGGGCCGCGTCGGCCGGAGCCAGAGTCCACAGGCCGGTCGTGTACGCGTACAGGTCGTGCGGCGGGCCGTGCACGGGGTTGCGGAAGAAGTCGCCCGCGTTGTACACCTCGTTCGAGTTCGCACTGAGCTCGACAAGCTCGCTGGCCCGAATCGCCTTGGTGACCGCGTTGTTGCCGCCGCTCCACACGAACAGTGGATGGTTCAACGAGCTAAGTAGATCGATGTCTTGCGTGCGCCCCGAACGAATCGGACCAACTGGGTCGGCGCTCTGACTGTGCAAGACGATGGCGAAGCGAGTTGACGACTCGACGATCTCTTCGAAGACGATGTCGGCTTCGTTGAGACCGCTTTGTGGACGAGCCTTGTTGTTGTTGTCGATCTTGACGACCATCGCTGGCCGCGCTGCGGCGGCTTCATCGGTGACGGGAAGCCCCGTGAGCGGATACACCGGCACAGGTGGAAGCGTCGTCGGTGGGGCGGTCTCGGGCACCGTGGTCGGAGGCAGGGTCGTTGTTGGCGCGACCGTAACAGTGGTCGACGACTCTGATGTTGCAGAGTCCTTTTCGCCACCGCTGCAGCCGACGATGCCCGCGGCGAGCGCAACGAGCAGGGCGAAGTGACGAGTTGTCCTGAGGTGTGATGTTGTTGTCTTCATCAGTTACGGCACCGCCGTGAAGGTGCCGACGCGGGCGAGTTCAACCCATGTGCGCCCGGGAGTGAGAGCAATCGGACCGTTGGGACCGGTGAGTTCGATCGGCGAGAACCGATCGGCTCGTGTCCATACTCCGCGTACCAAAGATCCATCACAAAAGACCCAAACCTCTCCATACCCGATCGAATCGGCTTGCGGACTGCGTGCATCGGTGACGCTGGCTGGATAGTCGACCACCATCACGATCACGTTGTTGGTACTCACTTGTTCGGTCGACGCATCGAGGTGCGCCACGCCGTCGTTGGTGCGTAGATAGAGGCCACTCGCGGCGTCGTAACGCCAGCCGACCAGCAGTCCCTCGAGATAGACGTCGACGCCGCTCGCCGGTTCGCCCACCAGCGGGTTGCCTGCGGCGCGGTATTGGAATTGCGGCACAGGCGGGCCAGCACCATCGGGTGCCAGCGACCACAACTGCGTGGTCGTCGCGTACTCATTGGACGGCTCGGGGCGTGAGTCGTCGCGGAAGAAACCGCCGTCGGTGTACACCGAGTTGTCGAGCGCACTCAGGTCGACAAAGCCACTTGCTTCGATCGCCGCTGTGACAGCCGGGTTGCCGCCGCTGTAGACGAACAGCGGTTGGTTCAGCGAACCGAGCAGGTCGACGTCGGTTTCACGCGCCGAGCGAATCGGGCCGACGGGGTCTGAGCCCTGACTTTGGTAGACGGCGGCGAAGCGAGTCTGTAGCTCGATGATCTGCTCGAACACGATGTCGGCTGCGTTCAGGCCAGCTTGTGGTCGCGCGCTGGCATCGTTGTCGATCTTGACGACCAATGCCGGACGAGCAGCGGCAGCTTCGTCGGTGATGGGCAGACCAGTGAGTGGGTACACGGTGCTGGGATCGGCCGGCGGAGCGGTAACGACCGGCGCTGTCGTGGCCGTATTGCCCGGCGCCGTCGATTGCGTGGAAGCCGCAGTCGCGTCCGCTGATGTGTCGTCGCTCTTCTTGGCGTTGTCGCTGCAGCTCACAACTGCCGCAGCCAACAGCGCCACTAACGCGACTCGAGTTGTGAATTTCCGTGTCGTGTACTTTGCCGTTGACTTCATAGTTCCCTCAGTAATGCTATGCGCTCTTGTAGCGGGGGATGGGTGTCGAACATCTTGTTCCAGCGGCCCATCTTGCCGCCGTCGCCAACGCCGGCCATCGGTTGCTCGATCCACATGTGTGCGGTCGCAGTTGA
>JAYVVU010000379.1:0-2857 GCA_043786755.1 Actinomycetota bacterium | reverse complement strand
GCGGCCGAGTGAAGCCAGTTGTTCAGGGTTTGCGCCGTACATCGACATAGTGCTGTCCTCTCTTGTCACCCGAACTGGGGGCAGCGAGTGCGCAGCAGTGGCAGCAGCAAAGCCACGTTGTCGGGCACGAACGACTCCGTGGCCAACAACTCGTTCAGTTCGTCGCGATCGACCCAACGAACCTCGGCGATCTCGCCGTCGGTGAAACGGAAGGGGCCGTCGTGCACGACGAGGTAGCCGCGCCCGATCATCGAGACCGAGTCGTCGACGAAGTTCCCGTCGCCGAGCAGTTCCCAGTTCTTGGCAAGCACTCCCAACTCCTCGGCAAGCTCGCGGCGTGCAGCGTCGTCGTAGGTCTCGCCAGCGGCGACCACTCCGCCAGCAGCGAGGTCCCACATTCCCGGCCACACATCTTTGGTCGCCGCTCGCCGGTGTACGAGCAAGCGACCGTCGGAGCCGAGCACCACGATCGACACGGCGCGGTGGTGCAGATTCTCGGCGCGCATCTGAGCGCGCGTCACCGTTCCAACCACGCGGTCGTAGTCGTCGACAACATCGACCCACTCGGTTCGCCGTGCCACGGCTGCATGAATAGCATGCCGAGCATGGAACTCGACACCCTGCGCGATGAAGCCAACGACCTGCTCGACGAGACCAAGACGCTGCGCCGCACGCTGCATCGCTGGCCCGAGCTGGGCAACGACCTGCCCGTTACGCGCGAGACAGTGCTTGGTGCGCTCGACGGCTTACCGCTGAGCGTCACGCTGCACGAAACAACGAGTGGCATCGCGGCGTTGCTCGATGGTGGCAAGCCGGGGCCAACGGTGCTGTTGCGCGGCGACATGGATGCGCTGCCGTTGAAGGAAGACACAGGGCTCGAATTCGAGAGTGCAACCGAGGGTCAGATGCATGCCTGCGGTCACGACACGCACACCGCGATGCTGGTGGGCGCGGCGAAGTTGTTGAGTGCTCGCCGCGCCGACATCCCTGGCCGCGTGCTGTTCATGTTTCAGCCTGGCGAAGAGGGCCACGGTGGCGCGCAATTCATGATCGACGAGGGCTTGCTCAACCCCGGCCCCGCCGCCGACGGCAGCGAGTCACCGGTCACTGGCGCCTATGCGCTGCACATCACTAGCAACCTGCCCAGCGGGTGGATCGCCAGCAAGGGCGGCAGCATCATGGCCAGCGCTGACACGATGTTGATCACCGTCACCGGCCGCGGTGGCCACGCCAGCCAGCCACATCACGCGCTCGACCCGATTCCGATCGCGTGCGAGATCGTGCAGGCATTACAGATGATGGTGACGCGCACGATCGACGTCTTCGATCCATCGGTCGTCACCGTCGGCCGCATCACTTCGGGCACTACGAACAACGTGATCCCCGAGACAGCGGTGATCGAAGGCACCATCCGCGCGATCAGCGAGGCAACGCGCAAGAAGGTGACCGACGGCATTCGTCGCGTTGCCGATGGCGTGAGTGCGGCGCACGGCGCACAGGTCACCGTCGAGTTCCTCGATGGCTACCCGGTCACGTCGAACAACGCTGGCGCCGCCGATTTCGCGCTCGGTGTCGTGAAAGACCTAATCGGCGAGAAGAAGACGGTGCGCCTTCCTAACCCGGTGATGGGTGCCGAGGACTTCAGCTACGTGCTCAATCAGATTCCGGGGGCGATGCTGTTCCTCGGCGGAACGGCCCCAGATCGCGATCCGAACACCGCCGCGCCGAACCACTCGAACCGCGTGATGTTCGACGAAGCAGCAATGGTCAATGGAATCGCCGTCTACTCGGCGATGGCCTTGCGGCACCTCACGCCAGCCTGAGCGTCACCAGCTCGAACGGTCGCAGCGTCAGGTTGATGAAGCCGTCGGCGACGTCGAGCGCTCGGTGCGGTTCTTCCAACAAGTTGCATGCGTGAGCGGCCGTTACCCGACCGGGCGTGCGCACAGGAACTTGTATACGCGCGCCACATACCTCGGCGAGACGCACGACTAGGTCGCCGCTGCCATCGTCGGCGCGTTTGATTGCGCTGACCTCGACGCCAGCGTGCTCAACGCTGACGACCGGCGCCGCGAGCGACGCGGCGTTGCCAGCCGGGACAATCCGCAGTGGATTGTTCAACGCGTCGGCCTCGTGCAACACGTCGTGTAGCCCCGGGCCATGCGGCAGGACGCTGATCGTGACCTGATGCCGCCCGCGATCTTGTACCGGGTCGGGGAATTTGGCGGCTCGCAGTAACGACACGCGGATGCCGCCCTCCTGCACGCTGTGGCCGTAACGGCCATCGTTCAACATGGCGACGCCGAAGCCGGGCTCGCTGATATCGACATAGCGGTGCGCGCACACTTCGAACTTGGCCGCATCCCACGAGTTGCTGGCGTGGGTCGGGCGCATGACATGGCCGAACTGGATATCGCACGCAGCCTCGCGGGCGTGCACATCGAGCGGCACCATCAGCGACAGCAGCTTCTCGTCTTCCTGCCAGTCGATATCGAACGCAATGTCGACGCGGGCACTGCCGGCGCGCACGGTGATGTCTTGGAAGATGGTGCTGCCACCAAACGAACGGTGGACGCGCAGTGTCGCCGCCAGCGGACCGGCATTGATCACTTCACACGACGTGACACCGCCAACCGGTGCGCCAAGCGAACGTGTCCAACTCTCGACGTCCCACGCGTCGTATTCGATCGGATCATCGTCGTGCATGAGATGGCGCACCTGCTGGAGCCAACTCACAACAGCCACTTTATAACCTTGATGGATCAGTTCATGCCGAAATGGCGGTTTTATAAGGAAGAATTGAACAGGCTGCCGGTCAGGCAACGGCCGCTCACGCATGCACCTTGTTGGAAGACCC
>JAYVVU010000378.1:0-2858 GCA_043786755.1 Actinomycetota bacterium | reverse complement strand
GCGCCTTCACGATTCGGGAAGCCGCGATCAGTTCCATGGCGCGCGTGATCTTCTTCGTTGCCTGGACGCTACGAATGCGCCCTCGAAGAATTCGCTCTTGCCCACCTGCCACTTAAATCACCAGTCTCTTCAACGTCACTCAGTCGCCAGCGTCTTGTTGCTGTGGGCGGCGCCGACTTCTTCGGCGGAGGTTGCGGTCGCATCGGCTGCGCGCGCTGCCGCAGACGCTGCAACGAACGACTCCTTGAAACCAGCAATCACGTCGCCGAGCTCGGCGGGCACATCGGCCTTCGCGTTACCACGCATACCGGCGAGCATGCTGCTGTGCGTGCTACGCACGTGCGCCAACAGCTCGGCTTCGAAGCGACGCACATCGGCGACCGGAAGGCTGTCGAGGTAGCCCTTCGTGCCGGCGAACACCGACACGATCTGCTCCTCAACCGGCATCGGGCTGTTCAACGGCTGCTTCAACAATTCGACCAAGCGATAGCCGCGCTCGAGCTGCGCCTTGGAGATGGCGTCGAGTTCAGAACCAAACGTCGCGAACGCCTCCAACTCACGGAACTGAGCGAGGTCGAGCTTCAGGGTGCCCGACACGCTCTTCATCGCCTTGATCTGTGCTGCACCACCCACGCGCGACACCGAGATGCCCACGTCGACGGCCGGGCGCACACCCGACTTGAACAGGTTGTCCTGCAGGTACACCTGACCGTCGGTGATTGAAATCACGTTGGTCGGAATGTACGCGGACACGTCGCCAGCCTTGGTCTCGATCACGGGCAAGGCAGTGAGCGAACCGGCGCCGCGCTCGTCGCTGAGCTTGGCCGCACGCTCGAGCAAACGGCTGTGCAGGTAGAACACGTCGCCGGGGTAAGCCTCGCGGCCCGGCGGACGGCGCAGCAGCAGCGACACTTGGCGATAGGCCTCAGCCTGCTTGGAGAGATCGTCGTACACGATGAGGGCGTGCTCGCCGTTTTCCATCCAGTGCTGGCCGATTGCGCAGCCACCGTAAGGGGCGAGGTACTTAAACGGTGCCGGGTCGCTGGCAGGTGCTGCGACGACGACGGTGTATTCCAGCGCGCCGTGCTGGCGCAGCGTCTCGACGGTCTGCGCGATAGTCGAGCCCTTCTGACCGATGGCGACGTAGATGCACTTCACGCCAAGACCGCGCTGGTTGATGATCGCGTCAACCGCGACGGTCGTCTTGCCCGTCTTGCGGTCGCCGATGATCAGCTGGCGCTGACCGCGCCCGATCGGGGTCATCGCGTCGATGGCCTTGATGCCGGTCTGCAGCGGCTCGTGCACGGGCTTGCGACCCATGATGCCGGGAGCCTGAATCTCAACACGGCGCTGAATGCCGCCGACAATGTCGCCCTTGCCGTCGATCGGACGACCAAGTGCGTTCACCACGCGACCGAGCATTGCGTCGCCGACGGGCACGCTGAGAATGCGACCGGTGGCCTTCACGGTCTGGCCCTCTTCGATCGCGTCGGCATTGCCGAGCACGACGGCGCCGATCGAGGACTCGTCGAGGTTCAACGCGAGACCGACGGAACCGTCTTCGAACTCGAGCAGTTCGTTCACGGCGCAATCGGGAAGTCCGCTGACGCGAGCAATACCGTCGCCGACTTCGGTGACGCGCCCAACGGTGCGTGCCTCTAGCGAGGGTTCGAAGCCTTCGAGGTTTTTCTTTAGCGCACTGGCGATGTCGCCAGCACTGAGTGTTAGTTCTGCCATGGGGTCATACTCCGTTTGTCGTTCCCTCGGCTCACAGCCGGGACTTCAGTTGATCGATGCGGGTGCGAACGCTGCCGTCGATGACGGTGTCGCCGACGGTGGCGACGATGCCGCCGAGTACCGACGGATCGACGACAACTTTCAGGTTCACTTGTTTGCCGGTCGCGTTGGTGAGCGCAGCGGCGAGACGGGTTTGCTGATCGGCGGTCAGCGCGACGGCGGTGCGAACTTCGGCAACTTCCAAGTCCTTGGCCGAACTCGCACGCGCCACGAGATTGTCGACGATCGCCGGCAGATCGCGTGTGCGACCAGAGCCAACGACCATCGAGATCAGTTGCGTGGTCGTGCTGGTTGCCTTGGAGCCAAGCAGATCTTCGATGATCGCTTGGCGCTTGGCCGGCGGAATCAGTTCGTCGTTAAGCGCGTTACGCAGCTGATCGCTGCTCTCGTAGCTGCGCGCGAAGCGGAATAGTTCGTCTTCCACCTCGTCGAGAGTGCCTTCAGCACGGGCGATCTCGAACAGACCGCGGGCGTAACCCTCAATGCGATTGTCGCTCATTTCGAGGCTCCTGCCTTCTGGGCACCAACTCGCTGAATGAAGTTCTCGATCAGTTCCTGATGAGTCGCATCGTCGAGCGACCCGGTCACGACTTGATCGACCGCTGCGGCCGACAGGCGTGCGATCTCCGCACGCAGCTCGTCGCCGACGCGGCTTTGCGCGCTGGCGATGTCGGCGACAGCTTTCGCCTCGACTTCGGCGATCTCGGCCTGGATGCGTGCGCGACCATCGGCGAGCATCGCAGCTGCCTGTGCGTCGGCGTCGGCCAGAATGCGACCGCGCTCGCTGGCGATATCGCCCTTTGCAGCACGGATGTTGACGGCCTCGATGTCGGCGGCCGAACGTGCGGCCTCGCCGGCGTCGAGTTCGGCCTGAATTTTGGCGGTGCGTGCGGCCATGCCCTTCTTGATGACTGGGCCGGCGAACTTGAAGAGCAGTCCGAACACCAGCAGCGATGCCGGAATGCCGAACAGCAGACGTAGCCCTCAGGCAAAAACTTGGACGGCGTCTGCGTGACGTCCTCATGTCCTTCACCCGCGGCGCGAATCAGGATCTCTAGAAA
>JAYVVU010000377.1:0-6666 GCA_043786755.1 Actinomycetota bacterium | reverse complement strand
ACGGACGGCGAACACCGTCACGGCGGCAAGAATGCCAAGAATCACGATGACAATGAGCAACTCGACGAGGGTGAATCCCTTGTCCTTCCTCGGAGCTTTCATTTTGTTTTGCATTGGGTTCCTTCCCGCTTTCTGTCTGAAGTCGCAATGACCAACTCCAGACCCAATTTGGGAGACGGAGCAAGGTTGTGTTCGGGATTCTGGGCGACTGTCTTGAGCAATTTCGTCTCTCAAGATTTCGTCACCCGCCACCTCAAGGCCGACGGTCGCGGCACCGATATTGAGGTGTGCGACGACATACTGAAAAGAACTGGATGGAACCCGCCGACGAGGTCGTGCCGTTTCTCGACCCCGAGGGCTCCGAGAACACTGCTTCCGTGGCGCTTGAACTGCGCGAGCGACTACTGAAGGTGGAAGAGCAAGTGCTCGGCCAATACAGCTCGACCGCGGCTTACGCGACGCTGGCGCAGCAGGGTGTCGACCAGGCCCGCGCCGAAGCTCGCGCCGACCACGAACGCCTACAGCACACGATCATCGGGCTGCTCGATCGTCTGCGCGTGGAAATGAACACTCGGCTCGATGCGCTTGAGGCGCGTCCGGCACAGGTCGGTGCGTCGCTAACTACCGATGCTTCGGCGCGCGTTGCCGAACTCGAAGAACGCACGAATGTGGTGATCACTGCGCTGCATGCGTATGGGCAGGAGAACGCTCGCTTGCGCCAACAGGTCGAAGAGCTTCTGGCGCAGCAGATGCGCACCGACGGCTGGCTGGTCAGTAGCGGCAGCGCGTCAGAACTCGCACTGCGCTAAACGCCTGACGGTTCAAGATCTAGTTACCGTGCAGGTGTGAATTCGCCAGCCGGAACATTGTGGTTGCTGCCCAATCGCGAGCGATCGCTCGTGCGTCGGCACCCGTGGGTATTCAGCGGTGCAATCGACCGCGTGACGGGCGCGCCAGCAGCCGGCGACACGGTGCTCGTGTGCACCGCGCAAGGGACGGCACTCGGCCTGGCCGCGTACAGCCCAGCCTCGCAAATCCGAGCGCGCATGTGGACCTTCGACGCCGAGCAACAGATCACGGCCGAACTCATCGCCGCGCGAATCGCCGCCGCCGCACATCGACGTGAACATCTGCTCGCCAGCGGCACCGATTCGGCGCGATTGGTGTTCAGCGAAGCTGATGGTGTTCCCGGTCTAATCGCCGATTGCTACGGCGACACCGTTGTGTGCCAACTCACCACCGCTGGCGCCGAAGCGTGGCGCGACGTCATCGCCGATGCCTTGGCCGCAGTGCCCGGCATCGCGAGGGTGTACGAGCGCAGCGATGCCGACGTGCGCGAACGCGAAGCATTGGAACCGAACGTCGGAGTACTGCGCGGCGACGCTCCCCCGCAAGAGTTGCTGGCACACGAGAACGGACTGCAGTTCGCGGTCGACGTCGCCGGTGGACACAAGACCGGTTTCTATCTCGACCAGCGCGATGGACGCGCGGCCGTCGCGCAGTGGGCGAGCGGACGCAACGTACTCAACGTGTTCAGCTACACAGGCGCCTTCAGTGTCATCGCCGCTAAGCACGGCGCTACCAACGTGATGTCGATCGACTCCTCCGGTCCCGCGCTGGCCGTTGCCAATCGAAACGCTGAGTTGAACTCGATCGACATCGGCGAAGTCTTGGAGGCCGACGCGTTCACCGCACTACGCGGCCTGCGCGACCGCGCCCGTCAGTTCGATCTGATCTTGCTCGACCCTCCGAAGTTGGCCAACAACGCGAAGCAGGTAGAAAAGGCGACACGCGCGTACAAGGACCTCAACCTGCTAGCGATCAAGTTGCTCGCGCCCGGCGGCGTGCTGATGACCTGGTCGTGTAGTGGGGCTGTAACACCCGACCTGTTTCAGAAGGTCGTGGCCGGCGCAGCGCTTGACGCGCGCCATGCTTCGGCGAGCACTGTTCGAATCATCGGCCGGCTAAATCAACCGAGCGACCACCCGGTACCCCTTGCGTTTCCTGAGGCGGAGTACCTCAAGGGTCTGATCCTGCAGTCGGACTAGCGCTATTCCTGCACCAGTTCGATCAGTGTGCCGAAACTGCCCTTGGGATGCACGAAGGCGACCGTCGTTCCCCGGCTACCAGGACGCGGTGCCTTGTCGATCGGCGTCGCTCCGGCGGCGATCATGCTGGCCAGCGCTTCCGCGCAATCGCGCACGCGGTAGCCGATGTGATGCAGACCCTCGCCGCGCTTCTCGATCGACTTAGCCACCGGGCTGTCGTCGCGAGTGGGCGTTAGCAGTTGCACGTAGCTCTCGGCCACCTTCAGCAGCGCTTCCTCGACACCGTCGTGATGAACGACCTCGCGATGTGCAACCTCGGCGCCAAAGGCACGTTGGTAGTAGTCGATCGCCGCTTCCAGATCGCGAACGGCGATTGCGACGTGGTCGATTTCAGTCAGCAGCATGCGATTACCTCTTGAACCAATTGAGCTCGTTGGCAACTTTGGCACGCAACGCCGGGTCGGTGACACCAAGCCCCTCAGTCGGGGCCAACGCCAGCACGCCGATTTTGCCTTCGTGCGCGTTGTGGTGCACTTGATACGCGGCCTCGCCAGTTTCCGCCAGCGGGAACACGCGGCTGAGCACGGGATGAATCATCCCCTTGCTCACCAAACGATTGGCTTCCCACGCTTCGCGATAGTTGGCGAAGTGTGAGCCGATCAGCCGCTTCGAACGCATCCAGAAGAACCGGTTGTCGAACTCCATCATGAATCCACTCGTCGCCGCGCACGTCACGACCGCGCCGCCGCGCTTGGCCACATACATCGACGCGCCGAACGTCGAGCGACCCGGATGCTCGAACACGATGTCGGGATCTTCGCCGCACAGGTCGCGGATGTCTTTGCCAAGACGCCGCCACTCGGTTTCATCCTGCTGGTCATGACCATCTGTACTCTCGTTCCAGAACTGGTAGCCAGCAGCACTGCGATCGATGATGTGTTGAACGCCCATGCGGCGCAGGATCTGCGCTTTCTCTTCCGAGCTCACCATGCAGACGGGGATGCCGCCGCCGTTGAGCACGTACTGCGCTGCGTACGCGCCGATCCCGCCGGTCGCACCCCAGATCAGCACCACGTCGCCCTGCTTCATGCGCGCACCGTTGCGCCCAACCAACATGCGATAGCTCGTGCTGTTGCACAGCGCGTTAACGGCTGCTTCTTCCCACGTGAGGTGCGCGGGCTTGGGCATCAGCTGATTGGCCTTCACGATGGCGAGTTCGGCGAGGCCGCCGAAGTTGGTTTCGTAGCCCCAGATGCGCTGGTTGGCGGCCATCATCGAGTCGTCGTGAGCAGTGTTGTCCTGATCGTCGACATGGTTGCAGTGCACTGTGACGCGATCGCCCGGTTTCCAGTTGCGCACGGCACTGCCAACGCGCAGCACGACGCCGGCGGCGTCGCTGCCCACCACTTGATAAGGCTGATCGTGGCGCTGCGCCCACTCGCTTTCGCGGGCCAGTCGCGCCAACGGACCGAACGTGCTGACCGGTTCGAAGATGCTGGTCCACACCGTGTTGAAGTTGATGCTGCTGGCCATCACGGCCACGTAAACCTCGTCGGGCGCAACCGCTGGCGTTGGCACGTCCCCCACGTGCAAGGTGCGCCGCGGGTCCTTGTCCTTGGTGGCTACGCCTTTCCACACGTCTTGTTCGGACTTCAGAACGTGCACAGCGCGGTAGCTGTCGGGAACAGGGAGCTTGGCGAAGACGTCAGCGCTGGCATTGGCCTGGATTGCATCGAGGACGTGCTGCATTCGGTGATATTACCCGTGGGTAGCTTCAGCCGACGAGTTCGTCGAAGACGACGACTCGTGATTCGCGGTAGGCCAAGACCCCGAGCGCAGCAACGACGACGACCATCGCGATTCCCTGTGCGAGCGAGATGTGTTCGTCGAGCACGATCCACGCCACGATCGAAGCGCCGACTGGTTCGAACTGAATGAGCAGCGACGTCACTGAGGCATCGACCCGCGGTTGTGCCCACGCGACCAACCCGTGCCCGGCGATGCCTGGGCCGATAGCAAGCAACGCGATCCACAACCAACCCGCCCCATGTACAGCGCCGATGTCGCTGCGCAGGACTAACGCGATCAACGACACCGTTATCGTGGCGATTACGCACACTGCGAACATGTAGCGGATCGTTTCGACGCGTGCCCGCACTCGCTTGGTCTGCAGCAGGTAGAGCGACCAGATCAACAACGACGCCACCGCCCACACGTACCCGATCGGCTTGGTGCCGGCGCCGTCAACTTCGGGCGCGGTCAGTACTGCCACCGTCACGCCAGAAATTGCAAGGAACGAGCACGCAACCTTCACACGCGTGAGGTGCTCACCCATAAAGCGGACCGCAACAGGGAACGCAACGACCGGGGTAAGGGCACCGATGATCAACGCGACAGCGATGCTCGTGTACTGCAACGTGATGAAGAAGACGCAGAGATTCAGCCCGAACAGCACGCCCGAGATCAGGCTGTCCTTGAACTCGCCCCACGAGGGCCAGCGATGAGTGACCAACGCGACGACGGCGAGGATTCCCGAGGCAATCCACAACCGCCAAAACGACAGCACCACCCCGCCGACGCCGGCCGACTTTCCGAGCGAGCCCCCGAAGGACCAAAAGATGGAAGCAGCAATTACTGCCATAATTCCTGCGCCGGCTCCGGGGCGACCTGAATTCGGTTGCTCGGCCATCAGTTTCCGCCCGGAAGTGTCGTCGGTTGCAAGTCTGAGGCACGCAGGGCGCGGGCGTTGCGTTCGGCGCGCATTTCGGGCACGAGCACGAACGAAGCGGCGAGCATGAGCCCGGCGGCCATCAGTGCGACGGTTCCCAGCGGCACGTGCCCAAGAATCGCGAAGCCGGCGATCGGCGCCAACACCGCCCGAATGCCAGTGAAGAACGTGTGCAGCCCCATGTAGTCGGCGGTGCGCCCGACGGGGGCGAACTTGGTGACCCACAAGCTCCACATCAGGTCGCCGCCGGCGCTACCAATCCCGAGCAACACCGAACCAATGACAAGACTCGTGTCGGTGGTGCCCGTGAAGAAGGCGGCGACATACAGCGCGAACAAGAGGTTCACGAGAATGCGCGACGAGAAGAAGCTCAGTCGATCGAACACCATGCCGAAGAGGGGCATGCTGATCAGGCGCACGATCGATGGCACCACGACAGTCAGCACCACGATCTTCGCCGCATCGGCATCGATTCCATAACGACTGTTGGCGAGGTACTCCACTCGCAGCGGTAACAGCATGAGGTTGCCGAATCCCATCAACATCCAAGCGGTCAGCGTCAGACGCAATCGCTTGTCCTCGCCGAGCAAATGGAAGTGCGGCCATGCCGTGTTGCGTACGCCGGGTACGCGTGCCAACGGTTCGCTCGGCACGCGCAGGTTCAACCAGATCAGGGTCGCGCTCGCCACTGCGCCCGCAAGGATCACGACCCACCACCGGTCGGGTTCGGAGTTGAGGTACTCGCCCATCGCTAAGCCAGCGAGCGCCGACACGAACACCTTTACCGCGAGGCCCCAACCAACGCGCTTACCCAACTCGCGCGGCGGAAAGTTGCGTTCGTAGCTGACAGTCATCAGCGGGTACATGCCGTTGACCATCGCGATTCCGATAACCGAACCGATGACGTACATCGGTAACGCGCCCGTGGCTGCGGCCAGAAAGCCAAGCGTGCCAATGAACGACAACACTGCCAGTGGAACCATCACTGGGCGACCCGATCGGCGCGCTAACGACGTGATCAATGGGGTAGCAAGCAAGCCGACGCCGTTCGCCGCCGCGACCACACCCTTCACCAAACCTGGTGCATCGAAGTGCTTCAACGCAATCGTGACCAGAACCGAGGTCTCGAGCGGCAGCAGCACTCCCAATGGCACAGCGCGGGCGAGATCGGCGAGTTGGGCGCGGCGAACGACCGCTGGATCGTCGCTTGCGGCCATTGCGACAGTCTCTCTCATTCCCACGAAGAAACCTCGACTCGCATACGCTCAGCCCTATGCCTGGTTCCTACATCGTCGCTGGTGCCCGTACTCCGATCGGCAAGTTGAGTGGGGCGCTCGCTCCGTTCAGCGCCGCCCAACTCGGCGGCTTCGCCATCACCGAAGCCCTCAAACGCGCTGGTATCTCGCCCGAGCAGGTCGATCACGTCATTGTCGGCCAGGTGCTGACCGCTGGCCAAGGGCAGATGCCTGCGCGCCAAGCTGCAACCAAGGCGGGCATTCCGCTGCGCGTGCCCGCGTTGAACGTCAATAAGGTGTGCCTCAGCGGCTTGAACGCGATCTATCTCGCCGACCAGATGATCAGTAGCGGCGAGGCCGACATCGTGATCGCCGGCGGCATCGAGAGCATGACGAACGCTCCGTATCTCGCACCCGGCGCGCGCAGTGGCTTTCGCTACGGCAACGTCGAGTTGCAAGACGTCATCGTGACCGACGGGCTGTGGTGTTCCTTCGATGCGTGCCTGATGGGCCAGAGCACCGAGCGTTACTCCGCCGGCGGGATCACGCGCGAGCAGCAAGACGCGTTCGCGATGCAGAGCAACGAGCGCGCTGCCGAGGCAATCAAGTCTGGTCGTCTGGCCGACGAGATCGTGCCGGTTTCGATTCCGCAGCG